>CAMYAA010000025.1 GCA_947253615.1 uncultured Sutterellaceae bacterium | reverse complement strand
CGAGATCTAGTACGGTCTCGTGGGCTCGGAGATGTGTATAAGAGACAGCTCAAGCGCTGTCCTAAGATGCTCAAATTCCATCCTGAGCTCTTGGAATCCCTGCCCCGTGAAGCCTTTAAGCCGCTTCCCCTCTTACTGGTCTCGGACAAGGGTGATGAGTTTGAAGCGCACTTCCACTGTAAGCGCACGCCCTGCGAAATGACGATTACTGAAAAATCCCGTTAGAGCAACCAACGCTCACACGCAAAAAGGCGCGAATATTCGCGCCTTTTGTTTGCGTAACCGTTAGGGGAGCGCCTTATTTGGCCTCTGATTTTTGAAGCGCGGCAGCTTGTTCGGCGCGCTGCTTCACGGCTTGGTACGTATCGAAATAACGTAAGTAATTGGGATCGCTCGTATCAATGCCTTCTAAGAGTTTTTCCATCGAACGCTGTGCGTCGGCCCAATGCTGAGTCGCGATCGAGGCCATGGCCATCAATTCGTTCACCTTAGGATTGGTAGGTTGAGCCAAGTAAGCTTCTTTAATGAGCGGATAGGCTTCTTGGTAGGCTTCGGGCGTACCGATCTGTAAGAGCGTCGCAACGAGTTCCATCGTCACGGCGACGTCTTCGCGAACCTTGGTCATGTTGGCGCGACCCTGACGATACGCGTCAGCGGCGTTTTGCCAATCTTCTTTTTCGATGTATTTACGGGCGAGCAATACCCAAGCACGACCGTCGCGCTTATTGTCTTCCAAGTACGTTTTCAACGCCGGGATATCGGCCTGACCTTCGATGACTTTCTGGTCTTGGGCCAAGCGTTGGAGTTCGGGGGCGCCCACGGCGGTATAAATCCCAACCGACGCACCAATCATCAAAGCCATCACGGCAATGACGATCCAGGGCGAGACGCCAAAGGTGAAATTCACCTTCGGGCCATTGGTGATAAACGTCGTTTCTTCGAGCGCACGACGCTTTAAATCTTCGAGCATTTGATCATAACGATCCTGGTCGAGTAAGCCTCGTTCAAGATCCATGTCGAGTTGACGACGTTCTTCTTGAAGGGCTTCGGAGAGTTCGCGCTGATGCACGGCATCGCTCTCGACATCCTTCTTACTCGCACCCTTAATCAACGGAGGAAGCACTCCCAAGAGGGCGACTAAGAGCATGATTCCCAAGATCACATAAAGCATGAGCTCTGAAGACATAAAACTTATCACTGGTAAAACGAAAGAAACCTCAAAGATTAATGGGTTTACCTTCAGCGTGGCTTAAATAACGTTGAGGGCGGTTGAAAACCGCCCCCAACACGACCATCTTAACGATGGTTATCGATTACTTGGCCGCTTTTTGAGCGTCCGGTTGAGCCGCACCTTGAGCAGCCTTCACCTTAGCAGCAACCGCGTCACGAAGGAGCTTGCTAGCCGCCGTCGAAGCCTTAACCGACTTTTCTAAACTGCGCATAGCCATTTCGTGGTTATGGAAGTAAGCACCGTTCACAGCCGTCCAGTATTCCCAGTTGACGTGAGCGGAAGCGTGGAGCTTACGAGCCTGTTCGAGCGTGGCTTCGTCCACACCAACGGAGTTGGCTAAGTCGAAGGCGTTGAACATGTCATCCATACGGGCTTCAGCTTCGCGAACCTTACCGTCGAAGTGATTGTGCATCGTATCGATGGACTTGCTCATCTGTTCTTCGGTCTTGTCCTTATGGCACTGTAAGCAAGTTTCCTTGATATAGGCCTTAGGCGAAGTTGCCCAGTGTAACGTGTAGGTCTTACCGTTCTTATCGGTGACCTTCGGCATATGGCAGCTCTGGCAGGTAGCACCAGCCTTGTCGTGCTTGGAACCCAAGAACGTTTCGGTATCCGGGTGCTGCATCTTGATCAAGAGAGCGCCGGTACGGTTGTGCTTGAAGTCACGGAAGCCGATCTTTTCGTAGTAGTCTTCGATTTGGTCAGCGTTAACCCACGGGAAGTGGTTCGTTAAGCGATTATCAAAGCCGATCTTCTTACCGGTCTTAGCGTCGATACCAGGGTTGCAGATGTATTCAACGTGGCACTGAGCGCAAAGTAAGCGGGAGTCCTTAGCCTTAGGATAAGCCACCTTGCGGGTAAAGCCGCGGGTGTTGATATCCACCACGTCTAACGTGGTCGGGTGAGCCGCAAACTTCTTGTAAACGTTGGTGTCACCTTCGCGCGTCATTGCGTCGATCAAAGCGTCACGAACGATACGTTCCTTACCGGTGTGCGGATCGTGGCAGAGGTTACAGTTAAAGCCGTGCTGAACCGTGCGAACGACGTCCACAGGGTTAGAACCACGGTTGAACGTAGCGCCCTTAACGTTGTCGCCTAAGTAAGCCCAACCCAACATCGGGTCAGTCGTCTTACACGTCCAGCAAACCGCGTTAGCCGCCTTAGCGGTATTGGGCTTCCAAATCTTTTGTTCGTTGCTTTCAGGATGTTCGTCCTTCAAGACGTCCCAAACCTTGTAGGACTTGCCATCGGGTAAACCAGCGTAGAGCCAGCCATCCTTGGCTTGGAAGCGACCGCCAAAGGAGCGGTCAACGATGAATTGGTCGATCGCCATCATGCCGTGGCCACGAGGAATGTCATGTTCCTTCGTGAAACCGTGACCGCCTAAAGCGCGGTCGAAGAACGGGTCAGGCGCGGGACCGTCCGTGCTCTTCTTGGAACGACGGATTTCCTTGTCGCTCATCTTGAAGGCGGACTTGTATTGATCTTGGTGGCAAGCGCCGCAAGAGGCCGGATCAAACGGGCTCGTCGGATGCTTCTTGGGATCTTTCAGATGGTCTTTGGTACCTTGGTGGCAAGCGACACAGGCAATTTCTTTATGAGCGCCCGATTGGTGGCTCTTAGCGAAATCTGCGTGACAGGCCATGCAGCTCGTATCCTGGCTATTCGCAGCCCAAGCGCTACCGCCTAATGTCATTGCAAAAGCGAAAGCTAATGCAGACACCAGCATTGGTTGCTTGTTTGTCATAACAATCTCCAGATTGGGGGAAAATCGATAAGGTTTAAAGCTTTCGCGGGGGACAGTGCATCAAGCTTTAATCTTGGTTTCTTATCTGGCCTTAAGTTTAAATTAACTTAATTTTTACTTAAATAGGTCCAAAGGGGGGAGTCGATCTGAAGGACAACAGCCGAACACAGCGATTTTATATCCAAAATACCACTTTATAGGCATTCCTTTTGAGCAAAACTTTGTTAAAAACGGCTGTAAAGGACTGTAATTTTCGGCAATAATCCAGAAAAACCCTTAGAGATTTTTCTAAGGTTATTTTTCCCAATTGAGTCCAAAAAACAACAATACCCCTAAAAAAGCAAAACCCCTGCATACCAGGTATACAGGGGCTAACGTTTAGGTGGGTTTAAACGTTTATTGGAAATGGTAGGTCGTGCTTAAGTAAATCAAGCCGGCCGAGAAGTTAGGCGAGTTACGACCATCGTTGAACTGTTCAAAGAAGGTGTCGCTCGACTTAGCGTGAGCGTAGACGGCCGTAGCCTTCACGTCCCACTGCTTGTTCACGCGGTACTTCCCTTGCAACGTCAAGCGTTGGGTATGCAAGTTCGAGATTGGGTTCGATTGAAGAGCCCAAGAGCCAGTCCAACCACGCGTGGTATATCCCACTCCATTGGTGTGGATGCCTTCATAGCTCACGGTGTAGTCCCAACGAACTTCGTATGGCTTACTTTGTGATTTGTACTGAGCACCCACCCCAAAGGTATGTGTCGTATCCGTGATTTTCATTAAACCAAAACCAGCTGTATTAACGGCAGGGAAATGGCCTCCCACCGGGAGGTTAATCAACGAACGCTGAGTACCAAATTGAATAAATTCACGATCTAAGCTATAGAAACTGCTAAAAGCAACGCTTTCCGAAACTTGCCAATCAAGATCGAACGTTAAGCCTTGCCCATTAGAGCGAGATGCTCCATTAATAGCCTGATCATCGAGGTCACCACGGCGGTAATGACGATCATAAACTTGACCCGTTACCGAAAGGGTTAATGCGTCGGTTAAAGCACTGTATGCATTAACCTTCAGTTTCGCTTCACGATAAGCAGCCAGATTCCAAGGGGTGGTCAATTGATCCAAGCCTACAACCTTCCAATCCTTTGAACTGCGATCCGTGTATTCCAACGTTGCTTTACCCGAAAGGGTGTCGCTCAAACGCTTAGAACCTTCAACACCCACGTTGTAGGTACGTTGATGCTTGAGGATTTCATCGTTTTTACGGTCCTGATAACCGGCAAAAACCTTAGCGCGCAAACCGTGACCAAAGGAATACGTCGCATACCCCTTAATCTTATGCTCAGTATAGTCAGGGTCGGACCATTGATTTGAAATAGCGTTTTCTTTGACTTCTCCATCCTGAAAGCGGAATTCACTATTAGAGTATGCTTCAGCATTCGAGTGGAAGCGTTGAGCGTCGTAGGACAGCCCTAAAGTCCAATCCTTAAAACTACGGGAAATTAACCCTAGGTGTGCATAAAGCGTATTTTCACCATGCAAGTACGCATGCTCAGCAATCGGTGAATCTTTCGTTATCACATGATCTTTATCCGAGACGAAGTAATGCGTATTAACGGACGTTGCCCAGTTATAACCAAGAACGTAGTCGAGGGTATTCTGGTTCGGGAGCGTAAAAGTCCCATCCGCAGAAATATCCTGCCAAAGCGTGTCAGGCTGATTCCAAATCACAGGATTATTCTCGAATAACAAATAACTACTAGCATTATCGAGATACGTGAGCGAATAATTCACTCGCCCGGTATAACGGTGACCAATGTGTTGTAAGTGCGTGTTGAGTTGATGCGTAACGCTATTGATAGGTTGCACATTAAAGTCCGCGGCAGGCCATGCAGCAAAACTATGGAAAATCTGATGAGCATAATCCCCATGACGATGATCCACGGTATAGTCAGCGCTGGCAATAATGCTGTCCGTCAAGTTCCAAGTACCAGAAACCTTAGCAACATCACGGGTGCGTTCTACCTCTTGCCAATGCGCTTCGCTTTCCGTCGGCGTCGTGACCTTTAACGAACCTTGAAGGTGGGTAAATTTTTGATAGCTCACGCCACCTTTGAGGGTGCCAAAGCGTTCACCCTCAACGGATAAACGGGGAATTTGCGTCCCAACATTTAAGGCCGAGCCCTTCACTTCAAACGTGTCGGTACGATGCTTGAAGTCACCACCGACATTAAACGCACGACCTTTCGCACGATAACCCGTGGATTCAACAAACGTATCCGTAGCATCTTCACTCTGATGAACATATTGAGCACCGAGACTAATTTGATTGTCTTTGTGCGATTCGATATAGCTCTGAGCGTCTTCTAACGTTAAAGGAATTTGGGCTTGCGCTTGCGCCATCGAACCCAGAGTCGCTAAAACGGCGATATATAGTGCACTGCTTTTCATCATGCTCTCCTTATTCCTGGGCCTACTTCGATTGCAAGTGTTTGCCCGCCGACGTGGGGGCATTCGAGCCATGAATGGCACTATGGCAAGATAAGCAATTGCCCGTGAGCACACCTTGTTCGTTGGCAAAGTCATGCGCATCCGCATGGCAGCTCATGCACAACTGCGTCGTGCGCATCTTCAACATGCCTTCTTTGTTCGAGCCGTGAGGCGCGTGACAATTCGTGCAGTCTTCCGTCACCGGTTGATGCTTGTTAAGGAAAGGACCATGCTTGTCCGCATGGCACTGATAGCAGGTTTCATTGACCGTACGCTTCTTCATCAGAGTTTCACCACTGACCACATTCCCATGCGGATTGTGGCAAGACACACAGTTCATCTGACCCGATAAAAGCGGGTGATTGTGCATCTTGAAAAGATTCTGCTTTTCATTGTTGTGGCACGACAAACATAACGCCGTCGAAGTCTGATTGTTCAACGCAATGTCCGCTTTGTGAACCGAGTGACACGATACACAGGCCACATCGTTTTGCTGGTGAGTGCTGCCCGCCCAATGAGTCTGTTCACTGCCCTTGTGGCACGCAATACAGGCCTTGTCCGCTTGCTCACCCTTGCTAAAGCCCTTCTTGTCCTTCTTGAACGTGTACTGGGGCTTGTTCTTCATCGGGTTGCTCATGTGACGTAACGCTTCACCATGACACATCATGCAGTTGTTCGCTGGCGTACGCGCATCCGCCGTTACACCATGGCGCGTCATCACTAAATTCTTGGCTACATCTTTATGGCAGGTCGCACAGGGATTGCCCTTGACTTGATCCGCTAAGGCGACATTCGTCGTGGCACTCATCCACAAAAGAGCAGTCGCTAAACACGTCATCGTCGTTTTTAGCATAGTTATCTCCTAGGTCAAATAAAGTTCCCTAGGCATTGAGGTCATCCTAAGAAACTCTTAAGGAAATTCTAGCGACATAATTCCTTTTGTTAAGCAAGGAGTAATTTTAAATATTAAGGTTATTTAAGATTAAGAAATAACATTTGATTACACGCAAAGAATTTAATAAAAATTGCATTTTGTTTAAATGAGAATGATTATTATCTTCATCTTTCGTTGTGTTTCAAGGCTTTCAAACAATCCCATAAATACGTTAATGTTTTAATTAACAACGTCAGACATCATTAAACGCTTTTTATAGGATGAATTTTGTGTAATGTACGAACAATTTACCGCCTCCGATAAAGTTCTCCTGTTTTAGCCCTTTTAATCCCAAGTGTTAATAAACCCCTTGATTTTTCAGTGGTTTTTCTCTTCTCGCCTCGGAGACAACAAAAAAGGCAGAGACGGTGCTCTGCCTTTTTGGTCGAAGAAGGTTTGATGAAAAATTAGGCTTTTAAGGCCGGTTCAGCAGCCACGATCGTCACGGGCGTCTGAATCGTCTTTGCCCCAAACTTGAGGACCAAGGCCACCACGACATTCAAGACGAACATCCCGGCAAAGATCCACAAGCACAACGTGTAGCTCTGGGTCGTTTCACGTAAGAAGCTAATGAGTAACGGACCGGCAATCCCAGCCATCCCCCAAGCCGTCAAAATACGCCCGTGGATCGCTGCTAAAGACTTCATCCCAAAGAGGTCCGAAATGTACGCTGGCATGCAGGCAAAACCACCGCCATAGCACGACACAATCACAAAGACCAAGAACTGGAAGAGGAAGCTGCTCGTCGTCCCGGATAACCCATAAAAGGCCATGACTTCAATCACAAAGAAAATCACATACGTGTTCGCACGCCCTAAGAAGTCCGAAGCACTCGACCAAAGAATGCGCCCTAACCCATTGATAAGACCAATAATGCCCACCATGGTCGCCGCATCTTTAACACTCATACCCACCACTTCTTGCGCCATGGGACTCGCTAAGGCTAACAGGCCAATACCGCAGGAAATGTTGATGAAGAAAATCCACCAGAGGGCATAAAACTTCCACGTCTTCATCGCTTGATTAGCCGTGAAGGTCTTTAACGTTTGCGTGACAACGACGTCCTTTAATTCGTTTAACGGCGCTTTGGGCGGCGCAAGATAAAGGGCCGAGGCCACCATCACCACCCCGTAGATGAGCGCTAAGACCACAAAGGTCATAAGTAAGCCCACACTACCAATTAAACGAACCATTAAGGGACCCGCGATTAAACTCGCAAAGCCAAAGCCCATAATGGCTAAACCCGTCGCAAAACCACGATGCTTCGGGAAATACTTCACCAGGGTCGACACGGGCGTAATATAGCCCACGCCTAAACCAATCCCACCAATCACCCCATAGCAAATATAGAGTAACCAGAGGCTGTGCCAATGCACCTTGACTACACAAGGCAACACAAGGGAGACTAAGGATTAACGACGATTTAACCTTGCCTAGTGTGTATAAAGGTGTGCATTAGGAACGCCCCTACACAAAAAATAGCCGTCTCGTGTGTGTCTCGCTTATGGTTGTTCTACGTTCTGAAAAATTGATGAATCTTACATTATCTCAATTTCTATTTTTTGATGATTTTGTTTTCACGTGTCGTACTGATCCCCCCTCTCCTTTTAAACATCAAAATTCGTTGGAACATTGGTAACCCTTGGGAGACTATGCCTACATAAATTCGTCAGCGTTGGAACAAAATTGGAAAAATTGGAATGACATGTTATTACTAATACTACACTTTTGGAACACACCAAAAAAACACTACGTATTTGTACAAAAAATGTCTTTTTTGCCCCTTTTTTCCAATAAACTTGAGGAACGATAGCTTAATTTTTAACCCCGTTTCCCTATTTAAATTAGCTTTTCTTTCGTCTTATTTTTTTCTACCGTTTTAACAATAGTTAGATT
>CAMYAA010000024.1 GCA_947253615.1 uncultured Sutterellaceae bacterium | reverse complement strand
ATCTAGTACGGTCTCGTGGGCTCGGAGATGTGTATAAGAGACAGGTCAAACTCAATGCCTTTTGGATTCTGCCCGCACTGGCCTTAATGTTGATTATGAGTAAGCATCTCAACATTATGAGTCTTGGGGACGAGCAGGCCATTAGCTTAGGACTCAATCCCACCTGGACACGTATTGGCTTTCTCTTAATCAGCACGCTCGCGGCCAGTGTATGCGTCTCGACCGTGGGGATTATTGCGTGGGTTGGTCTCATGATGCCTCATGCCGCGCGCATGATGGTGGGGCCTGATCATCGCTACTCCCTCATTAATGCCATGCTCTTAGGGGCGCTTTATATGCTGATTTGCGACACGCTGGCACGTACACTCACGGACGCGGAAATTCCGATCGCGATCGTAACAAGTCTTGTGGGCGCGCCCTATTTGCTCTGGCTCATTAAACGCAATGCAAGGACGTTAAACCAATATGGCTGATTCCATTCTCACGATTGAGGGACTCATCGCCGAGTATGGATCCCACCGTATTTTAAAGGGCGTCACCACCTCGGTTAACGCCGGTGAAGTTTGCGCACTCTTAGGGAGCAATGGTGCGGGAAAATCCACGCTCTTTCGATGCTGCCTCAACTTGCATAAACCTACGTCTGGGCACCTCCATATTCAAGGTCAAAACGTCCTCAAGTTAAGTACCAAAGCGCGTGCGCGACTCGTCTCGTACGTGCCGCAAGACTATGGATTTACCTTTGGGTTTACAGTGCTCGACTTGTTACTCATGGGCTGCTTTTCGCATCAGACTTTACAGTTTTTCGATCGAAAAGAAGATATTGAACGCGCCAAAGGAATTGCCAAGCGCTTTAAATTAGCGGACTATCTTCACGAACCCATTAGTGCGCTCTCGGGCGGGCAGCGTCAACTCGTGATGATTGCCCGTGCACTCTTGCAGCAAACGCCATTAATTATTCTTGACGAACCCACGAGTAACTTAGACTGGGGCAATCAAACGGAAGTGTGGCGGTTGTTGCGTGAAATCGCGCGCGAAAATCAGGTGGGGGTCTTCGTCTGCTCTCACGATCCTTTAGCCGTGATGCAATGGGCTGATAAAGTCGTCATTCTTCACGACGGCGTCGTGCTCGCCCAAGGAACGCCCCACGAAGCGATCACGAGCGAGACGTTGTCCACGATTTATCATCGTTCGTGCGAGGTCACTACCGTGGATTATCACGGCCACCCTTATCCAATCTTAGTGGCCCACTAATCCCAAAACTCCCCCAAGAGAAAACAGCAAAACAAGGGTTTGTCTTTTGCTGTTTTCTCACTTATTTATGTGCGCTCGATTTTGGGAATAGTGAACTCGAATCAATCAAAGTGTTTCGGTTGGTTAAGAATACCCCTTCATTAGCTCGGGTTAACGCTACACTTAAAAGACATTTTCTCGACCTTTTTTTATAAGAGTAATGATCATGAATCAATTCAAGACCAAGACCTTAGCGGGCGTTGTTCTCGCTCTCGCCTCTAGCGCGGTATTAGCCATGAGCCCGAAGTACGATGCGCCCAAAACCCCGGAAGCTCCGAAAGCTGAAGTGAGCGCCCCCGCCAAAGCGGCTCAACCGAACACTACCGTTCCGGCTGGTTTAACGGCTCAGACCTCCGACTACTCGGGGTGCACGAGCTGGGACGGCCCAGTTAACATTCTTGAAAAGCTCGCCAACGAAGGCAATGTGATGGCCCAGTACTCCTTAGGGGCCCTCTACCTTCAAGGCTCCGACACCGTCAAGGCCAATGAAAAGTTAGGCGTTGAATGGTTGAAGAAAGCGGCGGCTCAAAACTTCGCTTGCGCCAACATGGACTTGGCCACGCACGTTGAATCCCGTTCGGCCACGGAAGCGTTTGCCTACTACAAAAAGGCCGCTGACTTAGGGTTACGTCAAGCGCAATTCTTTACGGCCTCGGCTTACGAAGGCGGCAATGGTGTTGAAAAGAATCCTAAGCTCGCTTACGAATACTACTTAAAGGCTGCTCAACAGAACCACGATTGGGCTCAGTACACGTTAGCGACGATGCTTGAAAAGGGTATCGGCACGCAGAAAGATCCGAAGGCTGCGATTGAGTGGTACACCAAGAGCGCCAACAATGGTCGCTTTGATGCGCAGTTACGCTTGGGCGAAATTTACTTTGACGGGATCAATACCGAAAAAGACTACGCCAAAGCCCTCCACTACTTCAAGGACTTGGCCGAAGACGGTTATGTCGTCGCTCAAGTGGACCTCGCCCAGATGTACTTAAATGGCTGGGGTGTGAAGGTTGACGTCAAGAAGGCGATCAAGCTCTTAACCTTAGCGTCGAACCATAACTCGGACGATGCCAACATCCTCTTGGGCGACTTGTATGCCCAGGGCAAACAAGTCCCGAAGGACTTGAAGAAGGCTCGCCACTATTACAACCTTTCCTGCAAGGAAAAGGTGGCGCTTGCTTGTGAACGCATCAAAGCGCTCAAGTAACCCTATTTTTGTGTGCGTCTCCTCACGCGAGGAGACGCCCTCCAGGAAAAAGCTCTCCTTTCGGGGAGCTTTTTTCGTTCAATCCTCGTCCTTCCCTCAGCCCCAGGGAAAATTCGTACGTTGTTACGATTTTTTGATCATCATAAATGAGAATGATTCATAATTAGAGCTTCTTAACCCGCTGATTAAAGAGGTCTCTCTCATGGAACGTTGGCTTTTTTCGCTCATATGCGGCGCCCTCGCACCGATGATTTCCGTTGCTCATGCGACGTCGAGCACGACGCCTGCGGTAGAAAAGCTCTCACCCGCACTTGAGCGTTGTGAAGCGCTTACGCGCGCAGAAAAGTTTGCCGAGGCCGTGAGCGTTTGTGAGCCTTTAGCCGAGAAGAATGATCCGTTAGCGCAACTCAACACAGGGCTCGCCTATTACGCGCAACAGGATTTAAAAGATCGATTACCCAAGGCGTTTCATTGGCTTAAAGCCTCGGCGGAACAAGGCAATGGGTTAGCACAATTTTTAGTAGGACGTTTTTATCTCTCTGGCGAAGCGGGGACTCGAGAAATTCAGACGGGCGCCAATTGGCTCAAGAAAGCCGCGGCCAACAATGTTGTCGAAGCTCAAGCGTTATTGGGCTCGTTATACCTTCAATCGGACAAACCCGATAAAGCCTTTCATTGGTTTTATGAAGCGGCCAAGCAAGGTAACAGTATCTCGCAATACCATGTCGGGGCTTTTTATGAGAAAGGATTAACGGTCAAACCGGACTTAAAGGCCGCCCTCTCCTGGTACGAAAAATCCGCGCTAGGGAATCAACCGGTGGCGATGTATTCGGTGGGACGTTTTTATCATGAGGGTTTGGGCGTTAAGGCCGATCCTAAAAAAGCCCTCTTCTGGCTCAACAAAGCCGCAGAGCTTGATAACGGCAATGCTCAAAACTTACTCATGCACATGTATATCGATGGACAAGGGGTTAAAAAGAATCCCGCCTTGGCCTTAAAGTGGTCGAAAGCCGCTTGCGACAATGATTTTAAAGATGCCTGCACCTACCTTGAGGCGCACCAAAAGCCAGAAGCTGCAAAATAACCGACTCGCTACACTAACAACGGCGTCACGATGGCGCCGTTCGTTATAGAAAAAGGGGGTTCATATTACCCCCTAAATGAGATTATTCAAAATCTTCAGCTTTCCACCAAATTGGTTTCACGTACAAGCGTAATTTTTCTTTTGGATCGGCACCTTATGGCACCCAAAGCTTGGCCTTTGCCTCTAACTCAGTAATTCCTAAGATATCGAAATATTTGCGCAACGACTTAGCCTGCTCTTTCGGGATATAGCCAACCAAGTTTTGACGCCTTTCAAAGAATCCAGCATTCTCATTAATCCAATAACAAGCCACAGCATTTTTATCTTTTGGATTATCGACCTCAGGAGCTAAGTAAACCGTATCCACCTCATTCATATGCTTACAAAGGAGCTTACGGCGTCCTTCGTAGAACAAGCCTACGATTTCATAATCGTCCTCTAGTTTTAGCTTACTAATACGCTTTTCAGTAATGGCGAAAGCATCTTTTCCACTAATCGAATTTTCCGATGCTTTTCGAGTGTCCGGTTGAGGTGTAACCTCATCTTTTTTAAGAATATCCTCTGCAGAGGCTTCGACTGGACGCGTTGCCATTGAAGGTGCTTCGTCCACAGGTGCTTCCACCACAGAAGTTTCCACTGCGGGAGCTTCTACCACAGGAGGTGTTGCTACTGGAATTTCTGATGCGCTATCCGCTGGAACTTCGACTTCAACAGGGCGCACAACGGGTGATTTGTTTGCTATGGATTCATTTGAAACGGGATCTGTCAGTTGAGGTTGAGCGTTCCTTAGCAAAAGTTTTTTCTCTGCTTTCTTTTTATCAAATTTAAAAAACCAAACCGTTAAACCAATACTACCGACTAAAGCCAAAAAAACCGCAAGGCTACCCGCATCTTTATCAAAGATTGCGACAAGGATAATGCTAAAAACAAAAAAACTAACGACAAGTACAATCACGCACTTGATAGCCCTTAAAAAAGATCCCATGCTCTTCTCCTAAATGAATCGAGCTGACGCTCAGCACAAGGATCATTATCCACATATTTCTATACAATTTTCTACTCTTTCTCTTTAGTCATAACCCTAGGACTATTTCATTACATTAACCTTCAATCTCCTAAATTAAAAAAACGCAATCATTGGCAAAGATTGATTGAACACCACTCATCATCATTCGCTACGTGCTAATAACTAAGCAATATCGCCTAAATCTATTTTTTATTAAAAAACCTGTAACTACACTTCTACTCGGTTTTTCAATAAGAAACCAAAGGTTATCTATAGGTAACCTTCCTGTCCATTTCGGCCATTCAAGAACATATCTACTATTTCAATCTCGATATTTTTCTGGAGTTAACCACATGGGAACACTTTCTCCTGTCCACTGGGCAATTCTGATGTTTCTTTTTATCGGATCGCTATTGCCATTTCTTATTGTGTCATCAAGAAAAGTTAATAAAAAAAGCGCAACGCCGATCAAAATATTTGCCGTCATTGGTTTCTTTTTCCCAATTCTGGCCTGGGCTGCCATCATTTGGGCTTGTATAGCGAAGACAACTGACGAGGACGAAGATCTCCAATCATCACTTGAATCCCTTGAAAAACTTCATGCAGCAAAAGAAAAAGGAATCTTCACAGATGAAGAATTTCAGGAGGCTAAAAAGAAGATTCTAGAAAAAGGCTAGGGCTATGGTCTAAAACGAAAGATGAAAAGGCTGTTTAAGCCGTTCGCCCAAGGTAGTGACTGAAAACGATTCTCCCGGCGACACACTAACCCCCTAGGTTTTCCTAGGGGGCTTTGCTTATGGCGTATTTCACCAATGCGTCATGCACTAGGAAGTTTGATTGAAACCACGCTCCACCATCAGTCCAAAGCTCGCAACTCTCAGCTTTATCGCTCGAAATTGACGGGATGAACAATTTTTTAGGCAAAAAAAAGTTGGCTACAACCAAATTGCAACCAACATCACTTAATTTCCTTGCGACATACTGTGATTAGTAAATGTCTTGGAGCGGGCGAAGGGAGTCGAACCCTCGTCATTAGCTTGGGAAGCTAAGGTAATAGCCGTTATACGACGCCCGCATCATTTGAAGGTTTATGAATTGTACCAAATTTCTTAAAAAAAACAAGAGGACACTCGTGTGACCCCGTATTTAGGGGAAGTTTGCAAAACCGGGGCTAGGTACACCCTAACCCCGTTAAGTCATCCCTTAGGGAATGACTGAGGACTAAACCCCAAATACGACGCCTAATTCGCCTTCGTCAGGCGCTTCAAAACTGCCTACCGAACACACCAATTGGTTCGCACGACGGAAAAGCGTTAAGAGCTCAATGTGTAACGCACTCGTTTCCACCGACTCACTACGCCCTTCATGTAATCGAGCAACGTGACTTTCAATGAGTAAGAAGTCATTGACCGCCACCGCACTCTTTTCAGCCTTTAACCAGTGCTTTAAGTGCGACTTGTGCGATTCGTCATCCGTTTCCAAATACTGCGCTAACACGTCAAAGTTCTTCGTAATGCGCGAATGCATCGCTAACAATTCCGAGGTCCCTTCACGTGAGAAATAACGATTCTTCGCACACTTCTTACGATCGAGCAATTGATAAATCCCATCAATCACTAAAATCAAGAACTGCATATTCGCATTGGCATAACGCAACTGCTGCCAAACTTGCGCTTCTTCACTCGATAAACGCCCTTGCATAATGTCCGTCATATAACGAATCACCGCTTTGGTACGCGCATCAAGAATCTTCTTTCGACCACGCAAAAGCAAAATATCCCCGTAAGACGGATTCGAACGTAATAACTGCACTAAATCAGCCCAGTACGCCCCCGTAATACGAACGGTCTTCACAATTTCTTGACGCGAAGCCGCTAAGGAAGAACTCGTCGTTAAACGACTTTCTTGCGTGAGGAATTGAATTTCGCCTTGATCAATCGGATTATCGTCCGGTAACCAATGATCCACTAAACGCGCCACTGGTTTAATAAAGGCCAACCCCACTAAACCCGCAATCCCGTTAAAGATGATATGAAAGTAAATCACCCCTTCGTTCATGGAGTTGAAGAACGTCGTCACGCTCGGCACGGCCGCCACCACAATGCCCCCAATCACGAAAGCACTGCTACGGAAAATACAATTGCCTAACGGCGCACGACGCGCCATCTTCGAACTGCCCGCCGTCGTGATCATCGCTAAGAAGGCCGAGCCTAAGTTCGCCCCTAAAACGAGCCATAAACTCGCCGTCCCTGGTAAAACCCCAGCGGCCACAATCCCCGCAGCAATCATCACGACCGCTAGACTCGAGAAGCAAACCAGCGCTAACACCACGCCAACGGCCACGGCGACAATCGGATACTGCGCAACGAATTGAAAGACCGTTAAGAGTTCGGGCGAATGCTTAATGGGACTCGTGGCTTGTAAAATTGCCCCCAAGCCCATCATCACTAACGCCAAACCCAAGAAAATCAGGCCCATCTGCCCATAACGCGTGCGCTCTTTGTATAGCGTTAAGTACACCCCGATCACCACAATGATCGGCGCAATTTCACGAATATCAAAACTTAAGACACGCACCATCACGGCGCTACCTAAGTCCGCCCCGAGCACACTCGACAAAGCAATAGCGGTCGTCACTAACCCCTTTTTCTGAAGGCTCGCCACTAAAAGCGCACTCGCCGTCGAGCTCTGCAAAAGCGAGCTCAACCCAATCCCGGCCAAAAAGGCCGAAAAACGGTTCGTAAGAAAACGGGTTAACCATCGACGCAACGCTTCACCAAAGGTACGCAACATCCCGGTTCGGATTAAATGCGTGCCCCACATCACCAGCGCAACTGCACCGATCATGGCAACCAAACTATGAATAATGACCATGCTAAAAAAAAGAAATACCAAAAGGTCCACAACCAACCGGGGTGGACTCAATCCCAAACGCTCACATTTTAACGGAGAGCACCCCGGCTGTGCCCTCTTGGAGGGTCGAAGAAACAAAAAAGTTGTTTGAGAGAAACCTTCACCCTTGAATTAACGCTTCTCATTCACGACGCAATCCGTCACCATCTAACTAGTTTGTCGCACTTGTTTTTTCACCCCAAGCTCGGTAGGCTTTATAACGATTGTTTCGTTTAATTTGTTTTTGAATTCGACTTCCGAAGTCAGCCGAGCTTAGTCTCTAGGCACTTCTGGGTGGGGGAGTCTTTTACTGACACCAATACGATCATGGCTTTATTAATCGAAAATGCAAAGATTTACCTTGGGCAAAACCGTTTCGCTCAAGCACTATTAATCAACGACAACGGACGTATCGAAGCCGTTGGCTCCCTTGACGAAGTCAACGCTCAAGCGAGCGAGAATACTCCCCGCTATAACGCCCAAGGCCGCACTATCATTCCGGGTTTTAATGACTCGCACATGCACTTGTACTCCAAGGCTGAACTCCTCGCCGATATTGAACTCTTAGGTGCTCGTTCGGTCGACGAAGTGAAGGCCCGCGTTCGTCATTACCTCGAAACGCAAAAGCCCGCCCCCGGAACCGTGCTTCATGGGATGGGGTGGAATCAAGACTATTTCGAGCATGATGGTTACCGTCTTTTAACCAAAGAAGACTTGGACGAAGTCTCGCCCAACCATCCGTTAATTCTCGAACGCGCTTGTGGCCATATCTTAGTGGCCAACTCCGAAGCCCTTCGTTTAGCAGGCATTACCCCCGAGTCCACACCCGTGGAAGGCGGAGCGATTGACCTCGACGAAAACGGGGAATTAACTGGGATCGTTCGTGAAAACAGTTGTGTGACGGTTTTGGCCATTCGCCCGGCTGCCACTTTTGAAACGCAAGTCAAGAATTTACGTTTAGCCATTGATTACGCCAACCGTAACGGGATTACCTCGGTGCAAACGATGGACATGCGTCCGCGTCAATGGCGCACCATGTATAAGGTTTATCAAGAAGCCTTGGGTGAAAATCCCACGTTGCGCGTCACGCATCAAGTGAACTTTATGGAACCTAAGGGCTTTCAGGCTTTCTTGGACGAAGGGTTCCACACGGGTTTAGGCGACGAATTCAATCGCATTGGACCACTGAAGATGTTCTGTCTCTTATACACATCTCCGAGCCCACGAGACCGTACTAGAT
>CAMYAA010000023.1 GCA_947253615.1 uncultured Sutterellaceae bacterium | reverse complement strand
GAGATCTAGTACGGTCTCGTGGGCTCGGAGATGTGTATAAGAGACAGGAGCAGAAGTGCATCAATTCATTCTGGAAGAACTCGACGGGGCTTATCTTGCTCGCGAAGACAATCCCAACGCCGCCAAGTTTGTGGACGGGTCTGGCTTTAAACTCTCGGAATTTCGTCGTTCCATGCTCGCCGACGTTCCCTATCCCATTGATGAACCCGGTGGTCCTCAAATGACCTTGTTGACCCTTTGCAGCATCATTGGACAGCTCGGCTATACGTTCTTAGAAGCGGCCGACATGCGTATTGCTATCACGAAAAACTTCATTCGTTTGTGGCGTACGCTCGAGACTGAACCACTCGAGCGTCAATCCGAAGTGACAGATAACTGGCTCTTCAGACTGTTTCACTCTCATGAGCAGCGCGTCCTCGCAGAGACCTTTGCTATCGTCTGCGCCCTTCTAAAGCAAACGGCCTCTATTCAAAGCTAGTGAGACGGTTAAACCTTCGAGGCGTTTAATCGTCTCTTCGTTTCTGAGGAATGCGTTTCATGGGCCTGAGACTTGCTGGACGTAAAACGCCATCGTCGCCATTATGAGTCAGCGTGGTCAGAAAAAAGGAAATGGGGTGTCGTAGATGTGGACGCAACAGGCTAACGTTATAAAAACGTAGATTGATTAAAGTTACTTGGAGAGTAGTCTTGTGGCGGAAGAAGTGAGATTCGAACTCACGGAGGATTTTAACCCTCGCTGGTTTTCAAGACCAGTGCATTAAACCGCTCTGCCATTCTTCCGTAGAATTCATGAGGGAGAATACCCACATGAGAGCGTTGAGTTCCGAAGTATACCGAGGGCGCTATAAAATTGCAAATCCCAAAAATCCCTAGGTCCTTAGGGAGTAAACCCCTTGAGCGCCTCGTCATTGAAGTTCGTAAAGGGATCCACTTCCCATAACCCGCCGACCGAACGAAAACGAATACGAACACAAGGTTCATTCTCCGAAGGTTTTACCCAACGAACGTCATGCCCCAATCGCGCCACAAAGAGCAATTGCTCATCGAGCCACACCGTCGGACAATTACTGCGCTCAAAACTCGGGACCTTCGCTTGCGAAAACCAATCCTTTAACGTCTTGGTCGGACGGTTCGTGAAAAGCTTGAGTCGCTCAGAGCCCGAACGCGCTCGCACCGATAAGGCCCCCGATCGTAAAAGCGAGATCGGTAGCCCCGCTTCCCCAGGTGCTACACGTTCAAAATGCAATTCCCCATGAAATTGCGGACAGGCTAACACCGTTTGATCGTCCCAAAGAAATCCCTGCGGTTGCGGACCAACCTCTGAAGGACGCACCTCCACGGGCACAATCTTTAAAACATTGCCCCAACGCTTAATCTCAACCGTATCAAGACGCATCGTCACCGAGCGATCCGCCTGCGCACTGTGGAGTTGACGCAAGAAATCATCTAAACGCGCCTTGTTGGGAACCATCAAATCGTGCGAGCCAAACCACCAACGTAACGCCCACGCTTGACGCTCGGGGACGAGCGACAAAATCGCCGGTAAGTGAAACGTGCGCGAATCCTCAGGATCGATCGCTTTTTGCGCATCCTCTTGGGCTACACTCTTTAAAACACTTAACGCCTCGCCCATTAAGTCAATACTGCGTGCGGCCGCTTTCTTAAAACCGGGACGCGCTGCTTCTAATAACGGAATCACATGACGACGCAGTTTATTGCGCGTAAAACGCTCATCGGCATTACTATCGTCTTCCACATAACGAAGACGGCGAGAACGCACATAACTATTAATCGATTGACGCGACACCCCTAACCAGGGACGCAATAAAACCGTGGCTTCATCACCCTCGACTAATGTGCGAGCGCTCGGAATCCCAGCCAAGCCTTCAATGCCCGCCCCACGCATCCATTGCAGTAAAAACGTCTCTAAACGATCGTCCCCATGGTGCGCCGTTAAAATCGCATCATAGTGCCCTTGACGTGCAAAATTTAATAGCGCTTCGTAACGAGCTTCACGCGCACCGGCTTCAATGCCCTGGCCTTGCGCGTTCACCTCCACCGTCAAAGCCACGAAAGGAATGTTGCGCTTGCGAGCTTCGGCTTCACAATGCGCCGCCCAGGCTTTGGCATGCGCACTCAATTGATGATTGATATAAACGGCGGCCACACGACCAATTAAACATTGATTGGGATCCGCACAAAGGCGCCCTAAAACGTCGAGCATCGCCATCGAGTCCCGCCCGCCCGAGAGGGCTAAAACCACACGCACAGGATTTAAGGGCATCAAACTCCATTCATCATCGTGCACATCCGTATGCCCTTGATCGGCCCAACGCGCTAACGTCTCACAAATGGAATCGCTCAATTGACGATAAATCTCACGCACCCCCGAGCCACGCGAACCCTTCGGGGTTCGACAACTCGGCGATAAGTCCACGCTCACGGAAGACTCCTCGAAAGCTAAACGCGGATGCGTTGGATGTTTGCTCGGCATGAAAGGGTTTCTTGGTTCGTCAGAGAGAAGCGACCTGAGGACACTTTTGCCCCCAAGGTCTACGATCATTAGCCTACTCGCTGAAGAAAAAACACGTCAAGTCGGAAAAACCTCCCTCAACGTGTTTTTTGATCAATGACCGAGTAGTGCGGCGAATTATTCTTGAGGTTTAGCCTCAACAAAACGCCCGTAGAGTTCGAACTTTTGTGCACGTCGCGCTAATAATTCGTCCGTCTTTAAGCGACTTAAATGACGCAAACTGTCGGTTAACACCTTCTTTAACGTCGTGCTCATTAATTTCGGATCACGGTGCGCACCGCCAATGGGTTCACTCAACACACGATCCACGAGCTGTAAGTCTTTTAAGTCACGGGCCGTGAGCTTTAAGGCTTCAGCCGCACGCGGCGCCTCAGAGGCACTCTTCCACAAAATGGAGGCGCACCCTTCGGGCGAAATCACAGAGTAAGTCGAGTACTGAAGCATCATGAGTTCGTCTGCTACACCAATGGCAAGTGCACCCCCAGAGCCCCCTTCACCAATCACCACCGCAATGATGGGGACGGACAATTGACTCATCTCCATAATGTTGCGACCAATGGCTTCACTCTGACCACGCTCTTCAGCATCAATGCCAGGATAGGCCCCAGGCGTATCAATGAACGTAATGACGGGCAATTGGAACTTTTCAGCCAACTTCATCAAGCGAAGCGCTTTACGATACCCTTCCGGACGGGCCATCCCGAAATTACGATAGGCACGTTCTTTTAAGTCACGCCCTTTCTGATGACCAATCACCATCACGTTCATATCGGCCAAACGAGCAAGCCCACCCACAATGGCCGAATCGTCCGCAAAGGCACGATCCCCATGGAGTTCATGAAAGTCGGTAAAGATCGAATCCAAATAGTCGAGCGTATAAGGACGCTGCGGATGACGAGCCACTAAACTCGTTTCCCAGGGTGACAATTTGGCATATAACTTCTTTAAACGATCGACGGACTTGAGCTCTAACTGATGAATCTCTTTTTCAAGACTATCATCGGCCGAGCCTTGGGCTTCCATCGCTTTTAATTCATCAATTTTGGATTCGAGCGCTTCAATCTCACGCTCAAATTCTAAATAAACACGTTTCGTCATGACTGCGAGCTCTTTTTAGTTCTGAAGACGACGCCACGTCGTCCCTTGAGGGCCATCCATCAATTCAATGCCTCGCGCTAAGAGCGAGGAACGAATTTCGTCAGCACGTGCAAAATCTTTCGCCTTCTTCGCGGCTTTACGTTCTTCAATGAGTGCTTCGATTTCTTGCGACTCATTTTCCGACGCGCCCCCCGTCAAGAAACTCAACGGATCCTTCTGAAGAATATTTAATACCGCGCCTAAACCACGCAATTGACGCACTAAACGAGGATCATGCGTACGGTTAATTTCACCCGCTAATTCAAATAAGACCGACACCGCCAAGGGCGTATTAAAGTCATCGTCCATCGCTTCTTTAAAGCGTTGCGCAAAGGCTTCGGTCCAATCGACACTCACCGGACAGGCCGTATCTTCGCATTCGAGCGCCCCGTAAAGACGCACAAGGCCCTTGTGCGCCTCTTCAATCAAGCCCGAGGAGAACGAAATCGCGGAACGATAGTGACTGCGCAATAAGAAGAAGCGTAAAACTTCCGCGCCGTTTTCATCCCCATAAAGGGCATTGGTATCGGCGAGTGCATCACGAATCGTCCAGAAGTTCCCTAAGGACTTACTCATCTTTTCTTCCGTGCCGTCATCGTTACGAACACGAAGCGCCCCCGAGTGCATCCACGTCTGAGCAAAGGTCTTACCCGTGGCGCCTTCACTCTGAGCAATTTCATTTTCATGGTGCGGGAACAATAAGTCAGGGCCACCCCCATGAATATCAAACGTTTCACCGAGCAATTTGCAAGCCATGGCCGAGCATTCAATATGCCAACCTGGGCGCCCTGCTCCCCACTTACTTTCCCAATGCGGTTCACCCGGCTTGGCTTTCTTCCAGAGCACAAAGTCGAGCGGATCACGCTTGGCTTCATTGGCTTCAATACGAGCGCCCGAACGCATATCGTTTACATCACGCCCAGAGAGCTTCCCATAGCCCGAGAACTGACGCACGGCATAGTCGACGTCGCCGTCTGCCGCCTGATAGGCCAAGCCTTTGGCTTCGAGCTTTTCAACCAAATTGAGCATTTCCGGAATATAATCCGTGGCACGAGGCTCAACCGTCGGGGCCAAACACCCTAAGGCCAACATATCCTCTTGCATGGCACGACCAAATTCGCTCGTTAAGGCATCACAGGTAATGCCACGTTCAGCGGCACGACGAATGATCTTGTCATCGACGTCCGTGATATTACGTACGAAAGTGACTTTATAGCCCGAGGCTTCTAACCAACGACGCACAACGTCAAAAGCCACAAAGGTACGACCATGCCCAATATGACAATAGTCATATACCGTCACGCCACACACATACATGCGGACATGACCGGGCTCGATCGATTCAAAAGGACGTTGATCGCGCGTTAAAGAAGAATAGATTGAGAGGGCCATTGGGAGCACCTTACTTGCTACAAATTCAAATAAAGGTCAATCGCTCGAACGCACGAGGGCTCAAGCGTTGAGAAAAGAAACTAACTCATAAGTATACCGTTACTCAGGCAATCACGCTCAAAAGCTTTACCTCTAGGGGTATTTTGCGAGACAATCTCTTGGGCATTAAGTCAACGTTAAACCGACTTTGCCACAATGTCGTATCATGCAAAATGCACATTTGTGTTTATTTATTCTTTAGTCGAAATCCAAAAAATGACGAATCGCTTTTTTCGCCACATGATCGGTGGCGCGCTCATGGCCATGATGCTTACCTCCGGGGCGTTTGCTCAAAACACCTTGTCCGAAACCCCCGTGACGCCGGAGTATCACCGTATTGAACGACTTATGAATGCGGGCGCTTATCAAGATGCGATGATTGCCCTGGATAAGAACATTCAAGGCTCGCCCAAAAACCTCAACTACAAGTTCTTGCGTACGGTCATTTTGGACAAAATGGGCAAAAAGGAACAAGCCGCCAGTGCGCTTGAAGCCTTAATTCGCGACTATCCTGAAGTGGCCGATCCGTATAACAATTTGGCCGTCATTCGCGCCTCCCAAGGCAATATCGCCGAAGCCAAACGCTTATTGGAAAAGGCCATTGTCATTAATCCCAATTATGCGACGGGGCGCAAGAATTTAGCCGACCTCTACTTATTGAATGCCTTAACCCTATACCGTGAAGCTCAACCGAAGCTCCCTTATAACAAGCCTCTTCAAGAACGCATTAAGAAACTCGAAGCGCTCTTAAAGCCAGCGCAACACTAACGAAAAAGGACCATCATCATGATTAATCGTCTTCGTTTAAGCCTCATTGGCTTACCCTTGGCCCTCTCGCTTCTCGCGGGTTCGGCACAAGCCGCTCAGGCCAATCCTAAAGTGGAATTCATCACCAACGAAGGGAACTTCACCGTACAGTTATCCCCGTCGCGCGCTCCTAAAACGGTCGCGAACTTCATGAATTATGTGAAGTCGGGTTTTTATAACGGCACGATTTTCCATCGTGTAATTCCGGGCTTTATGATCCAGGGCGGTGGCTTCACGGACGCGATGCGTCAAAAGCCCACCCAAGCGCCGATTCCGAACGAAGCGCGCGGGGGTTTGCCCAATGACAAGTACACCATCGCCATGGCTCGCACCTCGGACCCGCACTCCGCCACGAGTCAGTTCTTCATTAACGTCGCCGATAACGGCTTTTTAAACGCCAATCAGTCCCCGGACGGCTTTGGTTATGCCGTGTTTGGTCACGTGACCCAAGGCGCCGACGTCGTGGAAAAAATCAGCATTGTCCCGACGGGTCGTGTCAATGGCTATAGCGACGTTCCCGTAAAGCCCATCATTATTAAGGAAGTGAAGGTTTTACCGTAACCGTTTAGCCTCACGTCTTTTTTAAAGCGTATTGGAGCCCCAAGCCGCCGTGTGCGCCTGGGGCTTCTTTTTTGGGCCAAGAACAAAGGGGGGCCTTAGCCCTTTGGGCTCACGCAACCTCAAGGGGAACTAGCTCTTTTGAGAGTATTGGTTTTTCCAGAGCGTTTATGCGACAATTAGGACGAATAACAACGAGTCTAAGGACCCGTTGAACCTCGTATTCACTAGGAAACCCCTTTATTTTCAAAGGGACTCTTTTTTAAACTCGAAAAACGCTCTCCCCTAAAGCCACGATAGACTTCTTCCCCAAATGGAAGGCTATGGTTTTAAGGCGGATCGATTTTTCAAATTTCAATCGTGTTCTCTCGTAAAGAGGGACCGATGTCACTAGGATTGCTATGATTCGTTTAACAACCAACCTCGGCGAAATTGATATTGAACTCGATTTTAACCGTGCTCCGGTCACGGCGAAGAACTTCGAAGATTATGTCAAGGAAGGCTTTTACAACGGCGTGATTTTCCACCGTGTGATCAAGGGCTTTATGATTCAGGGCGGTGGTTTCACCCCTGAAATGAGCCAGAAGCCGACGAAAGATCCGATCGAAAATGAAGCTGCCAATGGCTTGAAAAACGACAAGTACACCATTGCGATGGCCCGCACGTCGGATCCGCACTCCGCGTCGAGCCAGTTCTTCATCAACGTGGCTGACAATAGCTTCTTGAACCACACGGCCCCCACGGGTCAGGGCTGGGGCTATGCCGTTTTCGGTAAAGTCGTCAAGGGCCAAGACGTGGTCGACAAGATCGCTCAGGTCAAGACGGGCAATCGTGGTTTCCACGCTGACGTGCCGGTCGAACCCGTCGTGATCGAAAAGGCTGAAGTCGTTGAAGGCTAATTCCTTCGAAGACGTTCATCCCCTTAAAGGCGCTATCTCTTTTTTCTGGAGTTAGCGCCTTTGTTATTGGTGCGCTCGCCTTTTATTCAGGCGGTGGTGCTATGATTAAAAGGTTATCTTCGTTTTCTTTTCAAAACGACTTTATTATGACTGTGCAGACCATCGCCCCCTTAAACAACCCGGTCATATTGAGTGACCTTCATTTACGCCAAGACCGACCCAAAACCCTCATGGGGTTTATTCGCTTTCTTGAGCATCAAGCCCTTCAGTACGAAGAGCTTGTCATTCTCGGTGACTTATTTGACGAATGGCTCGGTGAAGAGAGTTCCGACGACGGTATTGTCGATACGGTGATCTCTCACTTACGCGTATTTGTGACGAGCGGGCGTCGTGTATTGATCATGCCCGGGGATCGCGATTTCATGATTGACCGTGAATTTGCCAAGGCCTGCAACGCGGAATTTATCCCGGACAACACCGTCTTAACGATCAAAGACGTGCCCGTGCTCGTGGCGCATGGGGATCGTTGGTGCACACAAGAGCAGTCCCATCAGCATTTCCGTCAAATCGTCGCCCGTCCCGCCTGGCGTGATGCGTTCCATCGTGAGACGGACTTAAGCTTACGTCGTGAACTTATTAAAGAAGCCAAAGAGCGTGCGATTAATCTTGCACAAGGCCAGCCCATTAGTCCGGCACAAAACATGCGCATCGTGGAGCATGCGGTGGAATCCGACGCGCTCGACGCCAATGTGCAATGTGTGATTCATGGGCATATCATGCGTCCGGGGCCCCATATTAGTACCCATTACGAACGCTGGAGCTTGCCGCATTGGGATCTTGAAGATCCCGAACGTTTACGCTGTGGCTTTATCACGTTCCGTAGTCCAGGGCGTCCACAGATTCAAATCATCTAAGCCCATTGACAATATCCTCCAAGGTTCCCCCTGGAGGATATTGGTTTTGAAAAGCCCTCTATGGAGGACATACCCCCTCGCGAGCGCAATTGTATGGCCACGTCCTAGCAGTGACAAAAATCCCCCAAGTCAAGCGACGTGGGGGAGAATAAAGCTAAGGCGCGAGGGCTTAGTGCTTGCCCCACGTTTTCGGATCTGCGTAGCGTGGAGGATTGGCGATCTTTTCACCCTTCATATCACGCGCATTCAAGACGTCAACACGTTGCATGATTTGCTCTTCCGTGGCCGAACCATGATGTTCCCAAATCGGTTCGCCCGTCTTGTCATAGAAAATCTGCGTCGGAAGCGTTTCGATCAAATACTTCTTTTCGATTTCGTCATAATCGTCAATGTCGATCGTGACAAAGGCCGCAATCTTTCCATACTTCTTATCAAGCGTCTTAAAGCTGTCTCTTATACACATCTGACGCTGCCGACGATATGCAGTGTGT
>CAMYAA010000022.1 GCA_947253615.1 uncultured Sutterellaceae bacterium | reverse complement strand
TTACGACATGGATGAAATCGAAGCGATGGAATTCATGCTCGACAAGATGAAGGCCACGAAGAACAATGATGAATTCTTCGAATTAATGAAGCGCTAATTCATCGACATTGAGAGGGTAGAACACTACCCTCTCTTTTTTTCAGCTCTCGCCCAGGGAATTTCCCGATTCCTCAAAAGAATAACCAAAGTTTAAAAGTAAATAACAAAATCGCCAAAGGACTACTCTAACAAGGCATTCGACGAAGGCAATGTAGGGTAATTGTCCATTTTGGTTTTCGAGCTTTATCCCTAGAATTGAAAGACTTTACGACCACAGGTCGTCTCAAGCATTTTCAAGCAATCCTGGCAAATTCCGATTGCTTAACGTTTTTCATAACAAAACTGATAAAAGCTCATCATGGCAAAACAACCTTTCAAAAAAACTACCCATAAATCCTCTAACCATCTCTTTGAACGCACCGCACTCACGTGCCTTGTTTTAAGTTGTTTTAGCATCGGCTCGGCGATGGCTGAAGAAACTCAGCCCCCTGAAAGCAATCCCTTTGTTGCTCCGAGTATTCAAACTCTCACGGAAAGTAGTGATCCCGCGTTACTCTCTGCCCCGCTATTCGTGACTGAAGCGATATCGATTAATGCCCCCGAGGGAGTCACAGTGACTCCCAAAACGGGCACCCAGATGAGTCTGACCTTGAAAGGCTCTGCTCAAGGTGCCGTCGCCTTAGGGCACATTAATAACATTCAGTACAAAAATGCGTTCATGATTTCCCAAGGGAAAGTAACCACTTTGGGGAGCTCCTTTGCTGCTGATGGCAAGTTTGACAATAATGCGACTAGCCTCACTAAGGACTATGGCCTTCGTCCCGTTCTCTTTTCAAGCCACTATCAGGACACTGATCAACCAACCTTAGTCCGACTTGAATTGGGTGCTGATAAAAATCACTTAGGTTTAGACCTAACCTTAACCGAGCTCGATCCGACTAAATTCGGTGAAGATGACAACATTCTTCAAAGTTCAGTCATTTCAGGGAATACCGATCACAATTTCGACGAGCTCACGCTAAAAATTAACAAAGATACGGATGTTACTCAAACGGTAAACATCACGGGCAGCCAATCTTTTTCGAAGTGGATTGTAGCGACGGCTATTAACAATCTCACCCTGGACCAAGTAGATAAAGCAACCCTGGACGTTAACGTCACCAATACAACGGACAACGACAAATCCTTAGCGCTTGGGCTCTCTGACGTAATTGGGTCATTAGCGGGGACGAACCACATCACCGTCACTGGCAATAAAGGCACGAACGGCGGTATTTATCTCTCGGCTTCTCGCCAAATGTTCAACCCAGATCAAACCATTGACGACAACGAGTTGACGCTCAACAATGCCACCATTCAAATTAAAGGTGGAGAAGATTCCAAGATGAATCTCGGCATCATCATTGGTGCCGCGCCCATGGATATGGAATCCGACTGGGAGAATTCTGAAGAACATCAGCCCACGAACGGTTCTGAGGTCACTTCGTCTCATGACATGGAAGAAGGCAGTTCGGACCCTTATGAGGCCAATTCCTATTTGACACTTAAGGGGTCCAACAAGATCGTCGTCACTGGTCATGATGCCATCGGCGTGAACCTTAAAAAGCAAGAAAAAATCGTCTTAGTCCATTCCGCAGATATGCGTGGCTCGAGAACCCAAAAAACAGGTGAGCTTCTCAACGCTAGTTTATCTAACGAAGGAACCTTAACCATCTCTGCTGACAAAGCCTTTGTGGGCAATGGAAGCATCGAGAATACTGGCAACATCACTGTTGAAAAGGGCTCTTTAGCTGACTTTACGGGATCATTTACACAGACTGAAGGCGAGTCTCATCTTAAAGGTGCTAGCGACTTCTTCACAGGCTCAGTCACGATTACTGGAGGCACTTTAGAAGCCAATACAGCCACGATCGCGGACAATAGCGAACTCAATATCAATGGGGGCAGTGTTCACTTCAAAAATCTGACCTTGGGCGATGGAAAAAAGCTCGTATTGGGCGGTTCACTTCGTGTTGACGAGGGCCTTGTTTTTGGTAGCGACGCGTCCATTACCGTAACCAACCATAACAAGCTAATCGCCAACTACTCCACGTTAAAGCAACTCGACGGCATTAAAACCAAAATCATTGGGAAGCCAGGCAGCATCCTAACACTGACCCATGTGGGAGAGACTCTCCACACGTCAGAAATGTTCACTGAGGACTTTAACAAGTTAGCTCTTGAACTCGTTGGCGAACAGCCCTTCAAATTCGAAGTCGAAAATCTCAAGCTGGTAAACCTCGAAACCGCTGTCCAAGAAGCTCTTGAGAGTGAAGACAAATCACTTTCTTTATTTACTGTCAATAAACTCAAAGAGCACCACATTGACACCTACCCGCTCAAGCAGCTCAACATTACTTTTGTGACCGACCTTAATGAGCTCGACCAAATCCCCGTTAGTAATGTGCAAATGCTCGAAAACATTGACCCGGTGATTGCGACGGGCAAGACTTTTACGCTTGCTCATAAAGGACAAATCACCGATCCCTTGGTCGTTTCCAAAAATGCTCAAGCGTTGCCTGTCACTGTTAACGGTACGCTCAATTTCGACACCTATACACGAGGGACTTTAGCGAGTATCACCTTAGGTCAAAACGGTACGATCAACGTTAAACCGTTCAGCGAACTCGTCTTCGACAAGGTGGAGCCTGCTGCTGAGACAACCGCTAGCTATATCACTGTCGATGGACAAGTTCATTTAAATCAGCAATCGGTTCTTAACACCTTGACACTTAACCCTCATGGCCTTGTCACGACTAACGAGATCCTCACGGTTAAACAAGCCATTCTTGGTGATCCAGATGAACAGAAAAAACATGGTGTTTTAACTCTGACCTCGGGTACCAATCAATTAAGCCTCTCGGGGGGCATTGAAGGTGAAGTTCTTCTCAACGACCTTGCCAACAAGGTCAATCCAACCGATGTTAATTACTTCATCAAATATAAATCCCCGCTGGCTATTACAGGAAAGCACTTCGAAGCGAATGCAACCTTCGATAACTCAATCTTCGAGAGCTCGCTCACCGAAGCTTATCAAGCGGCGATCTTTGGACCTAAAGGCAAAGAACCTAACGAAGGCTATGATCTCCCAACGCCTTTAAACTTCACAGCAGAAAACAGTACGATTAAAACGGCTTTAAACCTCAAAAAATTA
This sequence comes from uncultured Sutterellaceae bacterium, assembly GCA_947253615.1. GTDB lineage: Bacteria > Pseudomonadota > Gammaproteobacteria > Burkholderiales > Burkholderiaceae_F > Sutterella. Next base: position 5,766 of record CAMYAA010000022.1, on the reverse strand, counting down.
ACGAATGCTGTTTTCAAACAAGAAGATCATTTTTTTTGCATCAGCACCCTTGTGGGCAATCCCAATGGCAACAACCCAGAAATGCCTGTTGCTTTTAAGAAAGACATCGGTTTCGAAAATACCCTGAACATTGCCCAAAGCGACTCGGACTTTCATGGTCAAATTTTCTTTACTGCTTTGAACAGCATCAATCTTGAACAGGACAAGGAAACCACCTTATCCATGACCCTTAATGCTCATTCGGATTATGGAGACGGGCTTTTTATGGCCCCAATCCTTCAAATCACGGGGCATCTATTGGGGACAACGCATATCACGGCAGCTACGGACAACGGTCAGTTAGTTGGCATCCTCCAAACGAGTCGTGGCTATGCCGACGGCGATCCTCGCAGCACCCCTCAACAATTAATCGTTAACAACGCCACCGTCAATATCACTGGATCAAACAATGCCAACGGTAAAACATTCGGGGTAGTTGTCGGAGACCCTGGTGATACCAAAGTAGGCGGCTATAGTCTCCCACTTTTAACGTTTACTGGAAACGCATCAATTACGGTGACTGGTCACGATAGTGTTGGCGTGAAAGTGCGTAATACCTATCGTGAAAAGGCGGGGGCGACTCGAAACGATGACCCCGTAATCACCGACGAGGTTATTGAGTCCACCTTTGAAAACCAGGGTAATTTAACTATCAGCACCGATCGAGCACTCGTGGGCAACGGGACGGTTAAAAATTCGGGCCACATCACGATTACCCGAGGTAATGTCAATAGCTTTACGGGGCACTATCTCCAAACCGATGGCGAACTCACCCTCAATGCCGCGACCGGTTATTTAGGTGGGAAAGTCACGATTAACGGCGGTCAATTCCAAGCGCAAGCAGCACTCGTCACAAAAGACCACCCCTTTACCCTTGAAAATGGGACGGTTTTCTTTGATACCTTGACGATCAATGAAGGTGCGGCTATGAATTTAGTTGGTGGGCAGCTTAAAGTGGCTCATGATATTCATACCGAACAAAATGCCACGCTGAACATTGGCACCAATGCGCATTTATTAATGAGCTATGCCTACTTAAAAGATCATCCTGACACCCTTAAGATCAAAATCACTGGGGAAAGTGGTGCCAGCGTCTCACTTTATGATTTAAAGGCATCCTTGAATAAAGACTCCATCGAGCTCGAAACTGTTAAAGCGTTAAAAGCGCAACTGTTCGGAGATAACGCCACGCTCAACCTTGATCTTGGGGACTTAAAGCTCTCGAGTAAAGCCATCGAAGAAGCACTCAAGACGCCTGAAAAGAAAATCTCAGCTGAAAAATTAGACGAAGTGACCAAGGCCGGCATCCAAAATGACCAAACCAAGCGCCTTAATGTAACGGATGTCACTAATATTTCAGATCTGTCAGGAACCACGGTCTCGTCCATCACTCTCAAGGACGAAAATACCCATGCCACGATCACTGAAAACAAAGAAATTTCGTTAACGGGTGAGGGCTTAGGTTCTGCCTCGGACAAGTTAATCAACAAGGACGTCACGATCGAAGGCTCCTTAAAGATCAACGACAACGCTAAGGGGAGTTTAGACACCCTGACGTTAGAAAAGGATGGGAAGGCGCACTTTGGTCAAAACAGTGATATTACGGTTGCTAGCATCAACACTCAAGACGCTAACAACGCCAAGATTGAAGCAGCGGGTAAGTTAACCGTCCAAAACGGATCCTCTACGGCCGACTTAACGGTCAAAGAAGGGGGGAACGTTAATTTTGAAAAAGATTTAACCGCTAAAAATATTGTCGTGGGTAGCGACAATTCCAGCGAAACACACGCCAATACGGAATCGAGCAAGGCGACATCCGAGTTAACCGTTAAAGAAGACGCTACCGTTAATACAATCACCGTTCATAACGATGCCAAAGCCTCGTTTAATGGGACATTAACGACACAAGGAAACATTGTCGTCAATGGTGAATTAAATGCCAAAGAGATTGTGAAAAAAGCACAAGCTGGAGAACCAGTCACTGTCACAGTCTTAGTGGGCAACAAGCTTTTCAGCGGTAAACTTATTCTTGATAAGAGCCAGTTTGATGGCATTATCTTTGCAGACCCAGCCTGGGAAAATGACACGCAGGCCCCCTCCTCAGTCGTTATTAAAGATCTCAATGACTTTAACTCTCAGGTTGTTGCTGGACGAAAGAGTTACATCTTGCTCGGTAGCGAAGACGCGTCGATCTTTAATGAAACCAAGATGACTTTTGGTCCTGGAGAAGATGAAATTGGCGCCTGGGTCTATGTGGCCGCGCCCTTAGAGCTAAAGAAGGGGGCTCTTGTAGTCAATCCAGCGTTGGACAAAAAGCCAGAGCAGGTTGAAAGCAATTCCTTAACTGTTGCTAAAAATGGGTTATTGATTCTTAATGCTGCAAACGCAACCCCTGATAAAGCTTTAATCACAGTAAACAAGATTAGCGTAGACGGGAGTGTATATCTTGCAAACATGAAGCCCACAAAAAATGGGGTTTTGATTTCTGCTAAAGAAGGAAAAATTGATCCATTAAAGATCTCCACAAGTCCCCTCTTTGTCCTGAAGACTGACACCACCCATGGCCTGAGCTTCACCAGTGAATACAGCAAAAAGGGGTTAGCCGTCCTCAACGGATTGCTCCTTGGCGAAGCGCTCGCTACGCTCCCCCAACAAGAAGCGAAGACACCTGATTTAATGTTGTTATCCCGCTTCTCGGATGCACAACAGTATGGGTTGTCCTTTAAACAAGCAACCGATTTGGTGAATGTCACCACAACGGCTGCTGCGAGTACGGGCGTATACAACGCTCAACTCGATATGGGCAATGCCCTGGCTAAGAGCTTAAATGCCCACGATGAACGCGGGCTCTGGATCGATCTTTTAGGTGCGCATACGCAAGCCAAGACCCTTTACGGCAACAGTGGCTACAAGAGTAACCTCTACGGTGCTGTCTTTGGAGCCAATCTCGAGGTGAATCCAGAAACCCTCCTTGGCGTTGCACTCGTTTCGGGAACCACCAAAGCGCATACGATGGGACTCGCTACGACCTTAGATAACAAGACCACCATGATTGGCGGCTCGCTCTTAGGTAAATATCGCGCTGGTCACGTCGAAATTAAGGGCGATCTTACTTTCAATGCCGGCACCTCGAAGGTGACGGGCACCCTTATGGACGTGGCCCTTGATCAAAAGATTAAGAGTCAAGCTTGGACGCTCGGCACGCAAGTGAACTACAGCTACGCACTCAACGATCGCTTAACCCTTCGTCCTCATGCGGGCTTACGTTACACGCGCCTCAATGTGAAGGGCTACGCCACACCGTTTAACACGGCCAAAGATAGCTTGAATGTGGTCACCTTGCCCGTCGGGGTGAGCTTGGAAGGTCGTATGACGCACGAAGATTGGACCTTCACGCCTAAGGCTGATTTGACCGTCACGCCTTCGCTTGGCAACAAGAAGGCGAAATCCACCGTGCAAGTCTTACAAAAGACCTACACCTTTGATACGCAAGTGGTCGACACCGCGCCAGTATCGATCGGTTTAGGCGTAAAAGCCACGAAGAAGGCCTTGACCTTCGGGGCTCATTACACCGCCGAACTCGGTAACAAGGGGCGTCAAAATCACGAATTGCGTCTCTCGGCTGTCTATGCCTTCTAAGGGATAGCGTTCGCCCTGCGCGAATCAACCCTCTACCTCCATACGAGGTGGAGGGCCCATTTGAAAAGAGCTCCAATCCGCAAGGGATGGAGCTCTTTGCTTAAGTCGTCACGCTTGGCGCGTTATCGGGCTTTGGGTGACTGATACGTTAACCCAAAGTCCCCCAAAAGCGACAAGGGCGTCTTCGAGACTACAGGCCCTGGAATCCCTTGTGCACGTTTGAACTGATTTTGTAACGTGCGACGAATAATGCTCTCCACTAACGAGGGATCCACATCAGTAATGCCCGCGCTCGAACGCGTCGACAAAAAGACCTCTAAGACCTCTTCAATCGTATCGTAGGGCGGTAACGCATCACTGTCTTTCTGACCAGCACGCAATTCCGCTGAAGGCTCACGCGTGATAATCAACTCAGGAATCCATTCCCCTTGCGCTTCAGCATTTCGCTCACGACAGAGCTCAACAATCTGACCCTTCCATAAGTCAATGAGCGGCGCAAAGCCCCCGGTAATATCCCCGTAGAGCGTCCCGTAGCCCATCGCAGCTTCGCTCTTATTGCTCGTACATAACGCGAGTTCGTTAAATTTGTTCGAAAACGCCATCACAAAGAGCGCACGAAGTCGCGCTTGAATATTCTCTTCGGTCACGTCCCAGGGCAGGCTCACCCCATAGGCTTTCTCTAAAAAGCCCACCGTCGTATCAAAGAGCTCCGTAAAGCTAAAGTCATGGAGCGTTAAGCCCATGTTCTTCACAATCTCACGAACCCCTTGCTCACTCGTCTCGGAGGTAAAGCCCGTACGCATAAAGAGAACACGGACATTCTCAGCGCCTAAAGCGTCCACCGCTAACGAGGTCACGAGCGCACTGTCAATCCCGCCCGAGAGCCCCAAAACCACTTTGGAAAAACCGTTCTTTCGCACATAGTCTCGTAAGGCCACCACCAAGGTCGTATACAAAGGCGACTCCGTGGGTAACTCCGGACTCAACGGTTCGTAGTCTTCCTCTTCAAAAATCCCTTCGTTCCAAAGGGCATATAAAAAGCCTTCACGGAAATCGGGATAGTGGGTAAAGACCTCTTCACAGTAAGTGCTCATATACCCCGAGGCGACATGCGTGTCGTAGCCCCCCACTAAACTCGTGGCGACGCCACAAGCGCACCCCGTGCCCAGAACCCCAACGTTCGCCGAGAGGGCGTCCTTCGAAGGTTCACCCACAAAGTAACGCGCTAAATCTTGGGCCGTCTCTTCCGAGGTGGGCGCATCCAACAAGCGCTCCGCACGACCAAAGTCCACATAAATCGAACGTTTGGCCTCAACGGCCTGAACGGCACGACCCCAGACAAGAACACTCTCACCAGCAGCGATCGAGCCGCCCGAGAGTTCATAGGGATGCACGGTCCCATCAGGATCAATCGCATATAAGCGAGCGCTCATCGGCACCAGCGCCGTTAATCCATGGGCCTTCACCCAACGCGTCAACTCACGAAGCGCGTTGGCCTCACGCGTTTGAACGTCTTCCCAACGATAGGCCGCTAAAGGCATTAAGCCCGAAAACGCGCCCTGCGGGAAAATCACCACACGTGCCGTCCCTTGAGGATCCTCGGCCGTCGAAAACCCCTCAAAACGCGTATTTAAAATCTCAAGCGCACGCGCTAAATTGCCTTCAAAGTCGCCAAGACGCGCATTGAGCTGTAAAACATAAAGATGCGTAGACATCAAACAAACCCCCGAAAAAAACCACGGCTTCGCACAAGGGAGAAACCGTGGTTACGTCTTATCGACCGACTAACATGTACTTCTTAATGGCGCGACACACCGTTTCATCATCCGTATCACACACCTCCATGCGCGAGAAACCCGCTTCACGAAGACGATTCTTAATACGCGGATGAAGCGTAATCGCCACCCCTTTGACTAACCAGTCTCGAGCCCCAGACACCACCCTCAAACAACGAAAGAGGGCATCCACGGCATCACTCGAGGTGACATAAACCACGGGCGAAGGCCCCGTTAATGCCGCCTGTAATTGATGACGCTGCTGAAGCGTTAATTCAATGGGAACACGTACGTACGCACAGTAAGTAATGAC
>CAMYAA010000021.1 GCA_947253615.1 uncultured Sutterellaceae bacterium | reverse complement strand
TCTTCTTAGCGGACTTACACGCACTCATTAAGTGCCAAGATCCTGCTCGTATTCAAAAAAGCCGACTTCAAATTGCGGCCACCTGGTTGGCGGCAGGGCTCGATCCTGAACGCGTCATCTTCTATCGCCAAAGCGATATTGATGAAATCCCCCTGCTCTCATGGATGTTGACGTGCTGCACAGCCAAAGGACAAATGAACCGAGCCCACGCTTATAAAGCGGCGACGGACGCGGCCGTTGCAGCGGGTAAAGATCCTGACGCCGATGTGTCCATGGGTTTGTTTAGCTATCCCATTTTGATGGCGGCCGACATCTTAATGTTTAACGCTGACGAAGTCCCTGTCGGGCACGATCAGCTCCAACATTTGGAAATGGCCCGCGACGTAGCGACACGCTTTAACTTCCTTTACGCCCCCAAAGACAAACCCTTCTTTGTCTTACCGAAGGCTACGGGTGGCTCCGCGATTGAAGTCCTCCCAGGCTTGGATGGGCGCAAGATGAGTAAGTCTTACAACAACGTCATTCCGCTCTTTGAAGGCGGTCGTAAAGCGTTAGAAGAAGCGATTTCTCGCATTGTCACGGACTCCAAACTCCCGGGTGAACCTAAGGATCCAGAGAGCACCTCGTTAACGGTCATCTACGATGCCTTTGCTACGCCTGAAGAGTCCAAGCAATTCCGTGAAGAACTCAAGAATGGGTTAGGCTGGGGGGATGCCAAGCTGCGCTTAATCGAAAAAATCGATGCCGAAATTGGTCCCATGCGTGAACGCTATGAGCAATTAATGGCCCACCCTGAAGTCATCGAAGAAATCTTACAGAAGGGGGCCGCCAAGGCTCGTATGATCGCCCAAGAATTAATGGCGCGTATCCGCCCTGCTGTCGGTTTAACGCCCTTTAGTGCCATCCAAGCGGCTCCGTGCGCAAAACCTGAAAAACGCGCCGAACAAAAGGCCACGTTTAAACAATATCGTGAAAAAGACGGTAAGTTCTATTTCAAACTCAGTCTGGGTACGCGCGACTTGCTTCAAAGTGACGCCTTTGATAGCGGTAAAGAAGCGGGCTCGATTGTCAAAGCCCTCAAAGACGGGAGCTTACGCTATACGGACGCTCCGGTTCACGCTTTGCCCGAGGTGACTCAGGATGACATAGAAAGCGCCTTATTAACGATGCGCGAGGAAGAGTAAGCTCACTTACCTCGAGTTTTGATTACAATGGAGAGCCTTGGTCACCCCAAGGCTTTCCTTTTTTTAACGAGTTAAACGAATCTCTATGACGTCCTTTACTTCCCCCAATAAGCTTCCTGGTGCGCTGGACTTTTATCGTGGTCGCGAAAAACGTTTTTTAAAACAGGTTCGTTTAGTCTTTCGTTTTTGGCTTCGCCGCCCTTTCTTTTATTCCCAAGCCCTTCGCTTGAATCGTTTTTTAAACGAGCATAAGGTTTGGATTCCGCTTTTTGAAGAAAGTCCTTTGCGTTTTCACGCCGTTATTTATCACTATTTAGATAAACGTTTTGGTCCCAAAGAACGCGTGGATCAAATCGAAAACACGTTCTCGGCCATGGAAAAAATCCTCGGCCCCGAACTTCTTACGACGTTAGTGAAAGAAGGCAGTGTTGTTCTTGCTCAGCACAATGAACACTTAACCCTGAATCTCAATCTCAACAATATCGATTATCTCGAAGGGTACTTTTCTATCAATATTCAAGACGGAACCACGAAGCGCTATTATGATGCGTCCTTTGGCATTATTGATGGGAACCGTCTTTTAGTCGCTAGTATCCAAGGGCCCAAGGGTGAGCAAGCGCAAGAACTGGTTCGTCAACTCACCAAAGACCTTCATGGGATGCGACCCATGTTCTTTATGGTCGACGTGCTCAAACTCTTAGCGCAGGCCTGGGGAATGACGCTTTGTGGGATTCCTTATAAACGTCAGGTCAAAATTCGCCTTCACGGCTCTAAAAAAGTATTCTTCAATTACGACGAATACTGGCAAGAAAATGAAGGGCACTACGAAAATGAGTATTGGGTTATGCCCACGACGCTCACTCGTCGTCCGCTTGAGGAAATCCAAAGTAAAAAGCGATCCATGTACAAAAAGCGTTACGCCATGCTCGACGCTGTCATCGCTGGGATTGATCAGTATTTCCCAGCGCGAAAATAACGAGACTGCGTCACCATCCAATCACAACGCTCATCGTGTGGCTCAAAGAGCCACACAGGGCAACATGATTGTTCATAGGCCACGCCAATCGTTAAACAATCCTGGTGCGATTTTAAATACCGATCGTAATAGCCTTTGCCATACCCTAAACGATGCCCCGCCTCGCTATAACCCAAACAGGGAATCACTAAGCAATCGGGAAATACTTCCTCTGAGCTGAGCGGCTCCATCACCCCAAAACGACGCTTGACCAAAGTCGTCTCTTCGCCCCAAAGCGAAAAGTGCATCTTCCCTTCAATTTCTGGATCAACCACCGGTAAGGCTAGCGTTGTTTCTTGAGAGCTCAAAAATTCCCTGGTATGCTCAATTAACCAAGGCTCGCCAGGCAAGGGGTAATACAAGCCTACACAATGACAAGACTGTTCACGAATCAGCGTACTAAGAAGCTCACATAAGGTTTGAGCCCAACCAAGGCACTCTTCGTGATCCATTGACCAGACTTGACGTTGTTTGATTAAAGCGCGGCGCGCGTTTGACTTCGACTCATAATCCATGACTGCTTTAATCCAACCTCGTGTGACTATTGATATTTATTTGGACGACAATGCTTAAAAAAACGCTTCATCTCAAATTTTGGATCAAATCCTTTTTAATGGCTCTTCCGTTGACGATGCTAGCGTTTCCTCTGTACCCAACCTCTGCAGAAGAAGTACCCACAAGCAACGTCGAGACTCAAAACGAAACCGTTCTCTCGCCTTTGGCCAAGAATCGCCAAGCCTTTTTAGAGGCCAGTAAATGGCGCTATCAACGAAAACAAGGACCCGCACTCATTGATCAAGCGCAGAACCTCTCGGGCTACGTCCTCAAAGACTATTTGCTCTATTGGGGATTACTCAACAATCTTATCGTCAATCCCGATGGAACGGAAGAAAATCTCCAGCTCCAGGCGTTTATCAAAGCGCATCAACATCAATACCTAGGGGAACGCGCGGCTAGCGACTATATCATGACCGCCAAGGACCGCCTCAACCCCACTTTGTTCAATGAGCTCTATGAGCATTTGCAGTGGAACAAAACGGAACCGCCGATTCTCGCGTGGTATTACTTCTATAACTTAGAGAGCAATCCCTCGCTGATGCCCAAAGCGCGCGCCTTTTTAATGACATCCTCGGTACAAGGCACTCCCCTCGTTGCCCTCGCCCAAAAAATGCTTAGCCTCGATCCCAAGTTCACCCCGACCTTGGTCAGTGTGCTCGCTCAAAAACAACGCTGGAACTCGCTCAAAAAACTCTTACCTGATTTGTCGCTCTCCGAAGCACAACGAAAAGAACTCTTTTTTGTCATCACTCAGCCCCAAAATCGATTTAAACAGTTGACGAAAAAAAAGAAAAAAATCGATCGTCAGGCAGCTGAAGTGCTCATCTTGCGACTCTCCAGCCTCGACCCGGATAAGGCTCAAACCGCTCTTAAAAACCACCAGTCGCTTTTTTCAAAGAACGAACAGCGCCTCCTATGGGCCAATATTGGTTATCAGGCCTCGACCAAACTCATGGATGAAGCCGCCCAGTGGTACAAAAAAGCTGGCAACCTTCAAACGATTACCGGACTAGCCGACCCCAATGACATGAGTACCTGGGCCGCACGCGCCTTCTTGCGTCAGGGCTTTTGGACGAGTCTAAAGCGCACCCTGGAAGAAATGCCCGCGAGCTTACGTCGTGAAGAAACGTGGACTTACTGGTATGGACGTGCTCTGCTGGCTCACGACCAGAAAACACAAGCCAAAAAACAATTCCTGCGCATTAGTACCGCACCCACCTTCTATGGACTGCTTGCGCGAGGAGAACTCAACTTGCCCGAGTATGTCGCCCAGGACAACACCCCCGTCGTCCCTCACGAACTGCAAGAGGCCTATGAAAAGAGCCTTGATTTCCAAAAGGCACGTGAGTTTTACGCCCTGGATATGTACAACGAAGGTCATCGAGAATGGAACTGGGGGCTACGTCACTTTGAACGCGCGGATTGGCCAAAAATCGCCGTTCTCGCAGGGCGTGAAGGGCTTTATCATCGAATGATTAATACGACGGCTCGCGCCAATGCTGACGAACTCCATTGGAACGAACAATTCCCCATGCCCTATAGCGAGGCTTTCAAACCCATCGCACAACAATTTCAGGTCCAGGCTCCGTGGATCTACGGCATCATTCGACAAGAATCTCGCTTTATGGAAAAGGTTCGTTCAGGAGTTGGCGCGATCGGGCTCATGCAAATCATGCCCAAAACAGGTCGCTGGTTAGCCAAGAAAAATAACCTCGAAGGCTTCTCCGTCAACGACCTAACCACCCCGAGTGTCAACGTCACGTTGGGGGCACTATACCTCTCGCTGCTCTCAGAAAGCTTCAATGGCGAACGCGCCCTCGCCACCGCTGCCTATAACGCAGGGCCTGCACGTGTGCAACAATGGCGTAAGAAAGTCACGCGCCCCATGGAAGGCGCGATCTTTATCGAAACCATTCCATTCTTTGAAACGCGTGAATACGTCAAGAACGTACTGCTCAATACCCAGTTTTATGAATGGCGTTTAAATCTCAATAAAGAGCCTTTCAAAGAAACCATCGGAGAGGTCCTCCCCGGTGACGGTGCGCCCATTGCCTTACCCTAGAATCACTATGCAAAACAACAAACCAAAAGCCTATATTGTCGGTGGATACGTTCGTGACCAATGGCTTCGAGAACACGGTATCTCGATGCCTGAAAGTGATCGAGACTGGGTCGTTGTGGGTGCAACTCCTGAGACGATGCTCAAAAAAGGCTACTTACCCGTCGGAAAAGACTTTCCCGTGTTCTTGCATCCTCAGACGCATGAAGAATATGCCTTAGCGCGCACCGAACGTAAAACCGCGCCAGGCTACCATGGTTTTGTGTTTCACACCGACCCGTCGGTCACGCTCGAAGAAGATTTGGCGCGTCGAGACTTGACCATCAACGCGATTGCCTTTGATCCTGAAACGCAAACGCTCATTGACCCGTATCACGGAATCCAGGATCTGGAAAGCAAAACACTTCGCCACGTTAGCCCCGCCTTCAATGAGGATCCAGTGCGCTTACTACGTGTTGCGCGTTTAGCTTCTAAACTCAAAGACTTTGAACTCGCGCCAGAAACCTTAGCGCTTCTCCAGACGATGGTAATTTCAGGGGAAACTAAAGCGCTCGTCGCTGAACGCGTTTGGACAGAATTCGAAAAAGCGATGAATGCCCCCGAACCCTGGCGATTCTTAGAGGTCATTCAAGCCTGTGGCTATCAAGAAGGGATTTTTAGCGGTTTAGTCTTTACTGAAAACGCTTTCACGAACTTGCGTCGCGCTAAGCAAAATAAAGCATTGCCGCCTCAAGCCTTAATCGGCGCCTTTTTGTTAACGAGTCTTGAGCGTTCGCCAACGTCCATCGCTGAACAATTCCAACACTATCGCGCCCCTAAAAAAGTCGTGAGTTTCCTCGAACTCCTCGAACGCAATCATGGGCTTTTAACGCCTAATCCTAGCGATGAAGAATGCTTTGAAGTGTTCATCTCGAGCGACGTATTGCGCCAAAAAGAACGTTTCCTCACACTCATCGAACTGAGCGAAACCTTACTCGGTGCTGAACTCTCCGATTGGCGCGAATCACTCAACGCCTTTGACGCCATCAATCCCGGTGAGGTGGCTCAGCGTTGCCAAAATCCCAAGGACATCCCCGTCAAAATAAAAGAAGCACGATTACAAGCGATTAAAAATCGTCATTAATCGATTTTTATAATTATTTTTTATATTATTTTGGCAACTACCATTACAATGGCAGCCAAAATGAGCGTACTCATTAAAGGAATTTCCACTTCAAAACGTCCAATTTTGAAGTAAACATCCCCGGGAAGACGCCCTAAACCCCAACGACGTAACGTGGGCATAAAACTAATTAATAAAATCAATACCACAAAAAATAAAATCATCCAACGCATAGGCTTTCCCGCTTTTTACGAACCTGAGAAGTCTAACGAGATTTTGATACTCGTGAAAGCTCCTCGTTCGATAAGGTAAAAATTATGTTTATTCCCGAGTACTCGCTTGAGCCCAATATTCAGCACCTCTTTATTGAAGATTGCCGCCTAGAGTGTTTCATTGGCGCTTACGATCATGAGCGTAAACAAACCCAGCCCGTCAGTATCGATTGTGACGTCTGGGTACGCCAAACCCAAGCCATTGAAGACAATCTTGACAACGTCCTTAATTATGACCTTTTGGTGAACTTGGCCAAAAAAGTCGCACTCTCTGGGCACATTGATCTTCAAGAAACTTTGGTTGAGCGACTTGCTCAAGCCATTCTTGCTTTACCTAACGTTGAACTCGTTCGTGTCCAAAGTCGAAAGCTTGCCGCCTACCCCGATGTCAAAGCGGCAGGTGTCGAAATCTGGCGCCAACACCCCTCCTTTCCACATGAGTGATTGTCATGAATAATCCACAACCCATCGTATTTCGTGATGCTCCCGATCAAATGCTTCGAGACGACAAAACCGTCCCGACCATGGGAATGAATGAACGCAACAAAAAGTCCGTGTCGGCAAAAAAGCTCGAAAAACGCATCATCCGACTGACAGCCCAAGCCATTACCGACTTCAACATGATTGAAGATGGCGACAAGGTGATGGTTTGTATGTCCGGTGGGAAGGATAGTTATGTCCTACTCGACACGCTCATGACCCTGCAAAAACGCGCGCCGATTAAGTTTGAGCTCGTTGCGGTCAATATCAATCAACACATTCCTGAGTTTCCGCTCGAAACCCTCAAAAATTACTTCACGCAAGTCGGTGTGCCTTGGCATGTCGAAGACCAAGATACCTATTCCATCATTCAACGTTTAATCCCGGAAGGAAAAAACGTTTGCTCGTTATGCGCTCGACTTCGCCGCGGGATTATCTACCGCGTTGCTAACGAACTCGGCTGTACCAAAATCGCCCTGGGGCACCATATGGACGACATTGTCGCCACATTAATGCTCAACCTCTTTTACGGTGGACGCCTCAAGACCATGCCGCCCATTTTGCGCAGCGATAATGGGAAGAGCATCGTTATTCGCCCCTTGGCCTATGTGCGCGAACACGAAACGGAACGCTATAGCCGCCTTCGTCAACACCCCGTCACGGACAAAGGCATTTGTGGCGCTGGCGAAAATCTCAAACGAAAAGAGATGAAAGAACTCATTCGCCAATGGGATCGTGAGTTCCCTGGACGAATCTACAACATGTTTATGAGCATGCATCGCGTCTCCCCGTCACACCTCCTGGACAAACGCCTATACGATTTCAAGACGTTTGAGCACAAGCTCTATCAACCCAATGAGGATGACGTAGAACATCCAGATAGTGAACTTTAAAGCCCTTTGAGCCCCGCAAACGTCGGGGCTTTTCGTTAGAATCATAAGCACTGATGCAATGTGGAGAATCTCATATCCCCACATCAACCCAATCTTGCAGCGCTGATATAAAAATAAGAGGACTATCTATGCGAACTCGTTCTATGAAAGTCATTGATATGGCCGTACAGACGGTGGCAACCATCACTGAAGAAAAGACCATCGAACAATGTGCGTTACAAATGCGCCAAGAACACGTCGGAAGTTTAGTGGTGGTCAATGAAAATCATATGCCGGTTGGCATGATTACCGACCGCGATATTGCTATTGAAGTCGTCGCGTTAGGAAAGAATCCGGCGCAAGCTCTTGTAAAAGATGTCATGACAACCCCCGTGGTAACCGCCTTTACCGACGAAAACATGGTCGTCGCTCTGGCTCGCATGCGTGAGTTTGGCATTCGTCGTTTACCCATCGTTGATCACGATGGCAAACTTGTCGCCGTTATCTCGAACTCGAATTTAATTGAAGAACTGTCGACCTTGCTCGACAGCTTGGTACGCAATATTCACTCCTCGAAGACCCGTGAGGTTTCGTTGCGTTCGTGCTAAACGCGAATCTCGTTTCACGTGAAACCAATCAAAAAGGGCTGATTACTCCATGAATCAGCCCTTCTTCTTTGCCCTTACTGATTAGAGTCGCAAAGTTGCTTATAAATTTCATCACGAGGGACGCCCGTCACCTTCGAGACTAAACTGGCCATCTTCGAATGAGGCAACACCCCCTTGAAAGCATTCATCCACGCTTGATCGCGTTCGGATAACCCTTCCGTCTTTTCCGTTTCTTCGTCAATCAAAATCACGTACTCGCCACGTGGGGTGTGGGTCTTGATCCATGCGGGAAGCTCGCTCATCGTCATGGAACTGAAGGTCTCAAACTTTTTCGTAATTTCTCGCGCAATCACAATGTGTCGTGTAGCGCTCGAGAGTGAGGCGATGTCTTCTAACAACGCCAAAATGCGGTGAGGCGCTTCGTAAAGCACAAAAGGTTCTGGACGAGCCAACCAATACTCCAACGCCTTATGACGCGCCTTGGCTTGGGGTGGAACAAATCCCACAAACGAAAAGCCCATACCTGTTAACCCAGCTGCGCTCAACGCCGTCACAACGGCGCTTGGCCCTGGGATAGGAACCACGTTAAAGCCCGCCTCGCGCACAATGTGAACCACCTTAGCGCCTGGATCAGACACGCACGGCGTCCCGGCATCCGTCACCAAGGCAATGCGTTCACCTTGGGACAAATAGTGCAAGAGTTGCTCAGCTCCCTCACGTTCGTTATGCTCTCTAACAGAAATCAAGGGCACAGAAATACCAAATTTATCCAAGAGTTTTCGTGTTTCTCGTGTATCCTCTGCCGCGATACGATTACACTTAGTCAATGTCCATAATGCGCGTAGAGTGATGTCCCCTAAATTACCAATAGGCACACCCACAATAAAGAGGGTTTGCTCAGGTAGGGATCTGTCTCTTATACACATCTGACGCTGCCGACGATATGCAGTGTGTAG
>CAMYAA010000020.1 GCA_947253615.1 uncultured Sutterellaceae bacterium | reverse complement strand
ACGAGATCTAGTACGGTCTCGTGGGCTCGGAGATGTGTATAAGAGACAGTTTAAGTACTGGACCGATTCAGGACCAATACCGGCGTGCTTTAACGCCATCGTCATACAACGCACCGGCCCTTCGGTCGAGGGCGTCGTAATGTGGTGAGCGTCCCCGGAGAGACCATAACCCACGACTTCGGCATAGATCTTGGCACCACGCGCTAAGGCATGTTCGAGCTCTTCTAACACCAACACACCCGCGCCTTCACCCATCACGAAGCCATCACGATCCTTATCAAACGGACGAGAGGCACGCGTAGGTTCGTCGTTGCGACGGCTCAAGGCATGCATATTGTCAAAAGCAGCAATAGCTAACGGGAAGATCGTGGCTTCACAACCCCCAGCCACCATGACTTTCGCGTCACCACGCTTAATCATGTGCATGGCTTCACCAATGGCGTGTAAACCCGAAGAGCACGCCGACACATGAGCGATGTTCGGCCCCTTCAAGTTACGCATAATCGCTAACTGACCCGAGGTCATGTTAATGATCGAGCCTGGAATCATAAAGGGCGACACACGGCGTGGGCCACGCGTCACTAAGTCTTGGTTGTTATTACAAAGGAGCGGTAACCCACCAATCCCGGCCCCGATGGCGACACCCGCTTCAGGAGCGAGTTCATCGGTCACCTCAAGTTTGGCATCATCCAAGGCCATCATGCCCGCAGCCACCCCAAAGTGAATAAAACGGTCGAAACGACGCACTTCTTTCACGCCGAGGTATTGCGACGCATCAAAATCTTTGACTTCCCCCGCAATACGGGCACCGAGACCAATGGCTTCGGCATCAAAAAGCGTAATCGGGCCAATCCCCGACTTGCCTTCCAAGGCGGCTTTCCAACTACTCTCCACGGTGTTGCCCAACGGAGAGATCATTCCTAATCCAGTAATAACGACACGACGGTCTTGCATAAGTAACCTCAACGGTAAATTCTCGGTGCTCAGTGTCAGAGACTCGCACGCTATAGTTTTTTTAAAGGGTCCACTCACGAGAGCCCCCTGGCCTCTTAATTGTCATAAGGCCGGAGGCGTCACGCAGGACTTTTTAAAAATTCTAACAAACTTACGGCCCAATACGAACCATAAGAAAAAGGTCTACTTCAACAACTCGATTGAAGAGACCTTTTGAACCAGGGCTGAACCTGAAGAGAAGGCTTTTCGAAATTCTCGAAAAACCGAATCTTACCTTACTTGCTCACAGCAGCCTTGACGTAGTCAATCGCTTGCTGAACCGTACGAAGGTTTTCTTGTTCGGTGTCAGGAATTTCAATGCCGAAAGCATCTTCAAACGCGAGCGACATTTCAACCGTCGTAAGGCTGTCAGCGCCTAAGTCTTCAATGAAAGAAGATTCGTTCTTGATATCTTCTTCTTTGATGCCGAGCTGTTCAGCAACAATCTTCTTAACCTTCTGTTCGATTTCGTCCATTTTTTTACTCCGCAAAGGGCATACCCCGCCCTCGTGTGCGGGGAAAGTTAAAGGGTTAAACCCTAACAATCTAAAATCAAGCCTTTTATTTTACCAATTTCAAAGAGGCTTGTGGGATTTTATCGGCAAGTTTAGCCAGTAAACATCCCGCCATTAATATGCAACGTCGTGCCTGTAATGTAGGCAGCAGCGTCACTTGCAAGGAAAACCACCGCTTGAGCGATATCATCCGTTTGGCCGAGTCGTTGTACAGGAATCTGGGAGAGCAAATGATTGCGCTGCTCTTCATTGAGCTCAGCGGTCATGTCCGTTTCGATAAAACCTGGCGCCACGGTATTGACCGTAATGCCGCGCGAGCCAATTTCACGAGCGAGCGCTTTGGTCATCCCCATCATCCCGGCCTTAGCCGCGGCGTAGTTGACCTGACCCGGGTTGCCCATGGCACCGACCACGGAGCCAATCGAGATAATACGGCCCCAGCGCTGTTTCATCATAGGACGCGTCACCGCACGTGCCAAGCGGAAAGACCCTGAGAGGTTGGTATCAATGACCTCGTCCCACAAATTGTCTTTCATGCGCATCATGAGGGTGTCGCGCGTAATCCCGGCATTATTGACCAAAATGTCGCAATGGCCAAACGTCTTCACGACGTCGGCGACGACGTTGTCGCACTGTTCCGGATCCGTGACGTTTAAAACGACACCATAGCCCGCGTTCCCTAAATCCTTGAGACTTTGAGTAATACGCTGAGCGCCGGCTTCACTCGTTGCCGTGCCCACGACCGTTGCCCCGGCTTGGGCCAACGCCGTTAATACCGCCGCACCGATCCCGCGGCTTGCGCCCGAGACTAAGGCCACGCGGCCACTTAACGCTTCATGGGTAAAAATCGCCATAGTTATATCCACCTCTGGGTTGGAGTTAGTGTTCTTAAAGGGGGAGCGACAAAAGGGAGGGCTCCCGCCCAAGAAAAAATTATTGTTCGGCCTCTTCTTTTTCCAAGGCCATCATCGTATCTAGGGTGCTCTGTAAGGAGGCTTCGTCAAAGACGTTATGACCACGGATCGTTTTATCCGTACGCTTTAACATCGTCGTCAAGACTTTACCCGGGCCAATTTCCACGATATCGGTCACGCCCATCGCCTTCATGGCTTCAATGGTCTTGACCCACTGCACCGGGGAGCAAGCCTGAAGGGCCAAGCCATGACGAATGGCCTCTGGGGTCATTTCGGGCGAGGCGTCCACATTGCTAAGCACAGGCACGCTTGGGACCTCAATCGGGGTCTTGGCCAAATAAGCCGCTAATTTTTCCGCGACGGGCTTTAATAAGCTCGAATGGAAGGGGGCCGAGACAGGTAAGACCATCGTACGACGGGCCCCGGCTTCTTTCGCAATCTCGCCCACCTGATCAATCGCCGCGATTTCGCCAGCGACCACGACCTGCCCTGGGGCATTAAAGTTCACGGCCTCAATGACCCCAAACGCACGGGCCTTTTCCACGACTTGAGCGACGTCTTCGTCGGTTAAGCCTAAGATAGCGGCCATGCCGCCCACGCCAACGGGCACGGTACTTTGCATGACTTGAGCGCGATAGCGAACGCAGCGCAGTGCCACGCCAAAGTCCATCGCTTTAGCGGCCGTGAGAGCCGTGTATTCCCCCAAGGAGTGGCCAGCCATACAAACGGGCTTCGGGCCACGATAGTGTTCCCAAAGGGCAAACAACGCGTAGCTTGTCAAAAGCACAGCGGGTTGAGTATTGACCGTCAAGGCCAGCTCTTCGGCGGGGCCGCGAGCGATTAAACCCGTCAAATCAAAATCGAGAGCCATATCGGCTCGTTCCATTAAATCACCAACCAAGCAGTGATTTTCAATGGTATTGAGCATCCCAACACTCTGGGAGCCTTGACCAGGGAAGACAAAAGCAATCCGCATTGTTCAATCTCTATGAAAAGGGGGTTACCAACGTAATAAAACCGAGCCCCAGGCCATGCCAGCGCCGACGCCCTGCAGGAGGACCAAGTCGCCACGTTTGACCATACCAGCCTTCACGCACGCATCGAGCGCCAAGGGCACCGAAGCCGCCGAGGTATTACCGTGTTGAGCCACGGTTTTCGCCATGCGTTCTTCAGGGATGCCCAATTTCTTAGCGACCATGCCCATGATACGAAGGTTAGCCTGATGAGGCACGAATAACGCGATATCCTCTGTATTAATGCCCGCCATTTTAGCGACTTCTTCACCACTCGAGCATAAGCCTTCGACGGCGAGTTTAAAGACTTGGCGTCCATCCATACGGATAAAGGGGTCGCCGCACATGACACCATCGGTCAAGTGTGCTTCAAGGCCCAAGACCTTTTCGTTTTGGCGACCGTCGGCATATAAGCGCGAGGCGAGGATCCCGTGATGTTCGTCGGCTTCGAGCACGACAGCCCCAGCGCCGTCCCCAAAGAGTACGCACGTACTACGATCTTTCCAATCGAGCACACGCGAGAGGGTTTCAGCCCCGATCACCAAGGCGCGCTTGTAGCGCCCCGAACTTACCATAGCGTCGGCCACGCTCAACGCGTAGACAAAGCCCGCGCACACGGCCTGGACGTCAAAAGCGGCCGAGAGGCTCGCGCCAATAGCAGCCTGGACGCGACACGCAGTCGAGGGGAACACCATATCGGGCGTGGTGGTAGCCACCACTAATAAATCAATATCAGCCCCGGTGAGTTGCGCATCGGCGAGGGCCTGACGAGCGGCCTCGGTGGCTAAGCTCGTGGTGGTTTCGCCCAAGGCGGGGTCCGCGATATAGCGCTGGGTAATCCCAGTGCGCGTGCGGATCCATTCATCATTGGTTTCGACCCCATCTTTTAATAAACGTTGAGCCAACGCTTCATTACTCAAGGCTGTTTTAGGAAGGGCCGAGCCCGTTCCAATAATTCGCGAATACATGGTTGATCCTTTTATCTAAAGCGTCAGTGGTGTTTTTCGGATTTGGAAGGCAGTCCGAGGGGATCGTTGGTGAGAATACTAGGCTCACCCGCAACGGCCTCCAAGGCATAAGGCCACTGTTTAATACCGTTAAAAGTATAAAGATTTTTATAACCCGTCAAGACCAAGCGTCGTCCCGCGCGATCGGCGCGAACGCCCGAGCGGGAGTAAATGATAATGGGCTGGTCTAAATCAGGCACATGAGGCAGTGTCGAGCCCGGATCGATTTGTTCGATGGGAATATTGACGGCCCCACGAACGTGTCCCGCGAAATATTCTTCCGGGGAGCGCACGTCCACGACTATGGGTTTTTTCTCGCCCATCTTTTGAGGTTGAGTCATTAATTGAAACGCGTATTCGGGGGTTACATGTTGAACTGCCGAATTATTTTCAATGGGGCTCGTTTCACTGAAGTTAAAGGGAAGATACCCCAAACCTAAAATGATTCCTGCTGTTACGAGAAGAATAAAAACAACACGCACGATGGTAATCCTAGGGTGATAAACCTTTGGAGCTCGAAAAAACTCGCTATGAATCGTTTAATAGTACCCAAGAGAGAAGCCCTTGGGGCACGAGAGTTAAATATTTTTGCAGATTTTTCGTCCGAGCGGTTCGCGGTGGTGAGAAACCCCACACGCTAGATATGAAAAAAGGATCTCCTGACATTCAGGAAGATCCCTTTTCATGCTCGATCGATATCGAGATCATTTTTAGTTTGAACGGCAAAGAGCGGAAAGCGTTGAGTTCTTCACACAAGGCGGCAATATCAGACACACATGTGGGGTTCGCGCTTGCATCCCTGCGCGAAGCCACTCGCTGAATTCTTCATTTCCGTTCAGACTGAAAAGAAGCTTCTAGATCTCGCTTCATCGATTCAGCCTAATCTCGAGAAAGATTATTCGTCAGCTTTCGTCGTGATCACTTTCTTGCCGCGGTAGAAACCGGTCGGGCTGATGTGGTGACGACGATGAACTTCACCCGTGGTCGCTTCGATAGCGGTGGGCGGGTTCGTTAAAAAGTCATGAGCACGATGATTACCGCGCTTGTTGGTGGATTTTTTGTTCTGCTGAACAGCCATGGCAAACCCCACGTTAGTATATCGAGTGTTAATAACACCCTGAGCACAACCACTCGTTAGAAGTGTCTCAGGTTTCCGGAAAAGTTCTACCCTGACATAAGGTTTTAGCACCCTAAAGTACTAAACAGAGCTTCAGGCACACCGCCCGTGGCGGCAGTTGAGCATGAGTCTTACCTCAAGCCACGTAGAAAGAAGCGGATTTTACCAAATTTGGAGGAAAATAGCATCCCTAAAGTACACTTTTTTAATGTCTTTTCAAATTTAGGAACCGCTTCATGCAAAAAGAGGACTGGCAAAACCAATCCTCTCTTCAAGAATTCTGGAGCGGGAAACGAGTCTCGAACTCGCGACCTCAACCTTGGCAAGGTTGCGCTCTACCAACTGAGCTATTCCCGCATTCATCATCGCTTAGCGAAGACGAGAAAATATACCGAAGATTAAAAAAGTTGTCAAGAAAGTTTTAAAATTCTGCGAAAAATACCCTTTTTTTGGTAAGCCACGAAGGCCTTTAAAAGGGAACTTTCGAACCCGAGGGTTCGAATCCCTCTCCTCCGCCATTACTCATAGCCTTCTTTCTTCATACAACTGGCCTAGGAACTTAATACAAGAGATACAAATCACCCGCTCAATGTCAAGTGCTTTTTAATGCTTTTGCATCCTTGTTTTAACTAGTAGATGCCCCCTTTAACCAAAAATATAATAACAAAAGCGCCACAAAACAGTTGGAACATCAACTTACACTAGGAGACTTGCCAATATGCTGCAGAGAATATTAAGCAACTTCTTAATGGGTATTTATTTGTTGTTTATGCTATTTATAGGACTACTCATGCCCGTGGTCTTCTACTTTGCGACGATTAAAGGTGGAGTATTACTGTTTGACGGTCATGGTTTCATGGAAACATGGGGCTTCCTAGGTGGAATCGTATTAGTCATGCTGATCACCAATTTCTTGCGACCGTCGCCCCGCTTTACCCCTTCTACCTTTACTGCGATGACCAAGGCTTTAGCTTGCTATATATCCTCTTTTTTGCCTGTGGAACATTATCGTTGCTGATAAATGCCTATACGATAAGCCAAAAAGCCTCACGAAACAGAACAAACCGGATCAATACAATCGAGCTCAGAAGAAGAAGGTAAACAAAATACTGTCTGCTCGGCCCTAGACAAAGCACCAGAATAAATCACCCAAATTCCCGATATAGAAACGATTAACAGGGTTTTATACCGAGGGCTTCTAACAACCTACGGTGTTTCGCTGTCGGTTCAATCACACGCCAGCGTTGAGAACGGTACTTAATTTTCAAGCCCGACAAGATACTCAACACCTGATCCACCGAGGTGATGTTGTTTTCCTGACAATAGCGATTCGTCTTGATATCTTGGCTGAGTTGTTGACGCAAGCTCCCCGCTAAGAGATTGAGCAACAGTACGCCACGATAGAGCCCTTCGGATACGGGCAAATTCGAGCAGTGGAGCGCATATTTCATCCACTCCAACTGTGCATGAATTTCGTTTCTGCTTCGATATTTCGCGAGCGTTGCTTCGACACTATCGGCATCCGACGTTGTCCAAAGCACGAACGAACCAAAGTAGCGACGATCTTCAAGCACGCGTGCATGGTTGACTAGCCACGTGCCGTTGGCTTCAACAATATAGGGTTGCACTTCTGTTAATAAGCTCACCGGTACCGCTTGACCTTGCTGACGTAGGCTAATGGCCTTTTTAATCCGAGAATCAAGCTCATGCATCATATACGCCTGACGGAACAAATCCACGTATAAGCATGGGTACAAAACGTCGTTCGCCCCCTTGGGGCCGACCGGAATCGCTTGACCGCGCAAGCCATAAATCACCTTCGAGCCATCGAGAATCACGCTCAAGGCGCTGACGATTTCCTCATGAAGCGATCGGATTTGCTCACGCAAAGCTTTATTCGTCGCCACATTGGCTTTCATCACCAACGGCGTTCGGTCCGACAACAGGGCCTTGAGCCCATTCACACTGTCAGAGGCACAATCCAACACCTGAGTAATGCGATGCGAGGACAAACCTTCATCGAACACCTCGCGATAACACCCTTCAAACGCCGCGACGTCAGGAAGAGACCCCGGCCCTTCTTTCGCATAAAGAAGACGCCCCGTCTTCGCGTCAACCATGGTCGTTACGCTCACTCGAGACGCCGATTGTCCCTCTTCGTCCCCACGCCACTCAGCATAGGCCAAGTGTTCCGTGTTCGTAGAAGCGTCCGTCGTGTCAAAAGCGTACCCATAAAAGTGTTCACCGCCCTGGAGATAACGCTCCATAACCCCTTCCCAGAATTCTTCTAAAGCCGAGTCAGTCACACCACTCAAAATCTCACTAAGGCGCTCGGCACTTAAAGGCTGCCCCAAAGGAATGTAGTAGCCCTCACGGCGTTCATCAAAATGCTCAAGGCCACCGAGACGCTGGCAGACATACATTAATAACGCATAGAGTTTTGTGGCATCCGACTCCCAAACCGCTTGCAAAAGGGAAAGCAAGTCATTCTTCTTGGCATAGTGATCAAACACAATCGCTTGCGAAACGTCTAACTCAGCACCCGAGGCATCCTCCAAAGGTAATGACGCCGACTCCTTAGCCGCGGATGGCGTATCCACTTGTGCCTTTAAGGCCTTTTGATACGCTGATTTAGTGAGTAATTGATTGGCAAGATAAAAAACCGTTTCGCCCTCAAAGTCGGGATAACGCTTCAAAAAGGCGCTGCCCAATTTGATCGAATTGTCGTCTTGTAAGGGCCCAATATGAAAAGACTCCGCAATGCGACTACGACGTCGCCCATCGGGCAATATCTCTTGCGTATTGCGATAAGCAATCACGTACGTTTTTTCTTTGTTTTTAGGATCTTTTTTCAGTCGGACCGCATAGTCAAACTGTGCGAGGGCATGCGCGATGTTGGTCATAGCAAACAATGGATAGTGTGGGTCTTCATCGTACCCCGTTGACGGAATATCGAGTTATTCCGTCCCATTGTGTCAAAAAATCAACGCGCTATCACGCTTTACCCAAAAGAATTGAAAGCCAGAGAGGGATTTTTAGCGAGCAATCCCAACCAACGGACAAAAGAAAAGCTCGTACTGCTTTTTTGAACAGTACGAGCTTCATAATTGGTCGAGGACCAGAATTGAACGATAAGACAGCACAAGGGATTAAAGCCCATTTCTTACGCACGGCTACCTTTATGGCTACCTTAAAACATATCGCTTAACTATTCAACGCCACAACCAAGCACCACGATATAGAGTGTAAAACATACTTTTAATCAAAAACTTACAAAAATTACCATTCTATAAGCATAAACATATTGAAAGACTAGGGATTGTTGAGGTTTTTGCAATTTGGGGAAAGTATGGGGAAACAACGGGGAAAGCATGGGGAACGGACGGGGAACCAATGGGGAACTATTATTAATATATTTATAGATAGATATATATAAAGAAAAGATAGCACCTCAAATTTCAACCAACCCATTGCAAGACTATGGATTGAACAAAGTTTGATGTTTTCAATAAGCGATTGAACCGTACGGTTGAATACGGTTTTTAAACGATTGAGCACTTTACTCTTCCACAAGCGGCGAATAAAGCCCTATAAGACGGCTCAAAAGGTAGGCAATACAAACGATCTAACGAGTCCAAAGACTCAACAGCGGGCGAATTTAAGCCGCTCAGGGGTATATAAAACCAGAGCAAAGATAACGACGGGCGAGTCAATGTTTAAACCGCGCCATAGCTCGAACAATGAGCTATCCCCAGCCCCTAAAACACGATCTCCTTATATCCTGTCTCTTATACACATCTGACGCTGCCGACGATATGCAGTGT
>CAMYAA010000019.1 GCA_947253615.1 uncultured Sutterellaceae bacterium | reverse complement strand
CGCGTCGATAATGGCTTGGGGATCTTCAAAACGAGGATTGTCCGAGGTGATCACCACTTTGTCGGCTAAGCGTTGGGCGACTTCACCCATCAAAATACGCTTACCCGCATCACGATTACCCCCGCAACCAAAGACCACCCAAAGCTGACCCTCGCTCGAGAGTACTTCACGCAGCGAGCTCATCACTTTTTCCATCGCGTCAGGCGTATGGCAATAGTCCACCACCACCGTCGGACTGTAGGGTGCGTGCATGACATGCATACGCCCTGGGGGCGGCGTGAGTCGCGATACCTCGGCTAATACGGCCTCAAAATCAAAGCCCGCAGCCAACGCACTCGCGATGGCCATCAACGCATTTTCCGCATTAAAGGAACCAATGGCCTGAGAGCGCGCCGTGCCTTGATGCTCGCCAACACTCACCTGAAGTTCCATCCCGCGTGTGCCCATTAAGCGCACCTGAGCTAAAACCGCGACATCCGCCCACTGCGGTTTTTGTCCCTTTAAGGAGGTGAACCAAATCGTCAAATTCGCCAAACGCGCAGCGTTGGCCATCCCTTCGGCATACGGATCATCCGCATTAATCAATGCGATCTGCATACCCGAGAGCGACCAGAGTTTGGTTTTTGCTTCGAAATACGCTTCCATACTGTGGTGATAGTCCAGATGATCACGCGTTAAATTCGTAAAGACACCAATGCGCGCATGCATGCCCCCGAGGCGACGTTGATCAAGCCCCACGGAGCTCGCTTCCATCGCATAGGCTTTAGCACCCGCGGCTTTTAAATCACGAAAGAGCTGATGCAAACTCAACGCGTCGGGCGTCGTTAAACTCGGGGCCTCAAAATGGCGCCCCTGCAATTGGCAGCCCACCGTGCCCATCACGGCACAGGGCGTCGCCAACGCATTGAGCATTTGCGCAATCCAATGCGTCGTGGTCGTTTTACCATTCGTACCGGTGACCGCAATCCCTAATAAATCCTGGGTTGGATGCCCATAATAGGCATCAGCAATCTCACCAAGACGGGCGGCTAAATGCGAGACGCCCAAATGCGCAATCGCCGGGAAGGCATGAATATCCATTGCCCCCTCGGCTTCATAGAGCACGCCTGCGGCCCCACGGGCTTGCGCCACCGAAATAAACTTTCGACCGTCCGTCAACGCCCCGGGAATGGCTACAAAAATGTCCCCTCGTTGAATTTGACGACTGTCTAACACTAAACGAGAGCCCAACGGGGCAACCGATTGGCACCAGGCCACCAGCTCGGCAATCGTTTCAGAATTCTTGGTCATACTATTTTTCCTCAGCATTCTTTTTGACTTGCGCTAACAAACCTTGGACGGGTTCATTGTCCTCATGATCATCCGAGGGCACTTGGAAAATACGTAAAGCCGCTTGAGCAACGGTATTAAAGACCGGACTCGCGACTCGACCCCCATAACGCCCTTTGTGCGGTTCGTCCACCATCACCGCGATAATAAAACGCGGATCGGTCGCGGGGACAATCCCCACGAAACTTGCAACCACGTCACGGGAATAAACCCCGTTTTTCACTTTCTGCGCTGTCCCCGTCTTCCCGGCCACGGAATACCCGGCCACACTCACTTGCGCGGCCGTCCCGCCTCGTTTGACGGTGTCCATCATCATGGCGCGCACTTTTCGCGCCGTTTCGGGCGAAAACACATGCGTCACATCCGGGACATGATCCACATTCGTTTTAAAGAGCGTTAAATCAATCACGCCCCCATCACGAGCGAGGGCCGTATAAGCGCGGACCAATTGCAATAAGGAAACGGTCATCCCATGACCATAAGAAATCGTGGCTTGTTCCACCGGACGCCAGCTCTTACCAGGACGTAGTCGCCCACGGGTCGCCCCCGGGAATTCAATTTTGGGCTGAACCCCAAACCCTAAATCCGTGTAGGTCTTATAGAGGTCGGAGGCGGGAATTTCTAACGCAATCTTACTCGTCCCGATATTGGAGGACTTCGCCACAATTTCCGCTACCGTGATGAGCCCATAGTCATGCGTGTCCCCAATCGTACGGTCCCCAATCGTTAACTTCCCAGGACTCGTTTGAATGGTCGTGAGCGGATTGACAATGCCCATATCCACCGCTTTGGCAATGGCAAAGGGCTTCATCGTTGAACCTGGTTCAAATTGGTCGGTCAATACACGATTGCGCATACGCGTAAAGTTCATCGTGCTGCGATCATTAGGGTCATAGCTCGGCACATTCGCCAGCGCAATAATCTCTCCGGTGCGAACGTCAGCGACAACGACTGCCCCCGCGATGGCTTCGTTTTTCTCCACGGCCTCTTTAATGGCATTAAACGCCACAAATTGCACACGGGAGTCGATGGCTAACGTGACGTTATCCCCGTTTTTGGCCTCTTTGACCCATAAATCTTCAACGTTGCGATGGTATCGGTCACGAATCACACGACGCGCGCCAGACTGGGGTTCGAGCTCTCGTTCGCTCGCTAATTCCACCCCTTCTTGCCCTTTGCCGTTGCGGCCCACAACCCCCACAATATGCGCCATCACGGGGCCATCAGGGTATTGGCGTTGCACCCCAGGCGTAATCCCAATCCCATGAACCCCTAGGTCACGAACCGCTTGAGCGACACTCAAATCTTGATTACGGGCGAGATAAACATAGTTTTTGCTCGGCGGATTCTTAATCTTGTCCATGAGCTCGCGATAGGGCATGTTGAGAATGCTCGCTAAGCGACGCATCGCTTTGGGATCGAGCTTTTCACGCACGAATTCCGGGTCCGCCCAAATATCACGGGTGGGCTGACTCGAAGCTAATACCACCCCATTGCGATCCAAAATTTCACCGCGCATCCCGCCCATCGGAATGGTGCGAGCAAAACGCGCTTCCCCTTTGGACTGCAGAAAATCCGTGTTGTAGTACTGCAAATACAACACACGAATCCCTAAGGCCAAATAGACCAAAACAATAATCGCTAAAACGAAAAAAGAACGTCCTTCAGGAAAGTCGATAATCAAGAGCGGATCTTGAATCGATACACTTTTCCCTTCTCGCTCTTCGGTGTCCTTCTCCCAGAGATTTTGGGCACGCTCTTTGGTCCTCTTAAATAACTTCCTCAAGAGCTCTTTCATGGATGAGTCTCCTGAGTCGTTGCTTTATTGGGCGCAATCACTAAACTCGCCGAATTCTGATCTTTCGCAATCGACAAGCCCATCGCTTGGGCCCCTTCGGCAATTTTCCCGGGCAAAGAGGCACGACGAATTTTCATCAACAGTTCCGCTTGGACATCGGCTAAATGACGCGCCGCCGTCAACGCGTTCTCATGCTCGACGAATAACGTTCGAGCACGATACTGCACGTTGACTAACCAAATCGCTAACCCAAAAAGAACAAAGGCTAACGAAAAGGTAATGAAAAGCTGGAAGCGGCTGATCGGTGACATCCACTAGTCCTCATCACGCCAAGGGGTTTGGGTGCGAGTCCCCACACGCAAAATCGCGGAACGAGCACGCGCATTGCGCTCACATTCCTCACGACTCGGTTTGATACGCTCAATGGCCGTAAACCAAGGTTGGGGAAGATCCTCCGCACGAATCGGTAAACGCGGATCTAATTGACGCTCAGGGTGAGCCTTCGAGTCGAAAAACTGTTTGACAATACGATCTTCGAGCGAGTGAAAACTAATCACCGCTAAACGCCCCTCAGGACGCAAGAGCGCCCCCGCTTGCGACAAGGTCGAACGCAGTTCTTCTAATTCTTGATTGATCTCAATACGAATGGCCTGAAAGGTGCGCGTCGCAGGATGCTGATTCTGATCCTTTTTGTTTTTGGGCACGACATTGGCCACCAAATTGGCCAAATCTTTCGTCGTTTCAATCGGACGGAGCTCACGAACACGCGCAATCTCACGCGCAATCGCAAAGGCAAAACGCTCTTCGCCATACTCACGAATCACACGCGCCATCTCATCAATCGAACGCGTGGCTAACCACGTTTGAGCCGTTATCCCACGCGTGGTGTCCATGCGCATGTCTAACGGCCCTTCAAAACGAAAGGAAAACCCGCGCGAGGCATCATCAATCTGCGGGGAAGAGACCCCAATATCCAGGAAAATACCGTCCACCGCCTCAATGCCAAGCGCCTGAAGCTCTTGGGCCATCGAAGAAAAAGGCGCATGAACAATTTGAAAACGAGGATCCGTAATCGCCCTCGCCGCTTTAATGGCTTCGGGATCACGGTCAAAGGCTATTAAACGCCCATTGGGGCCCAATTTCTCCAAAATTTTTCGAGAATGCCCGCCTCGCCCAAACGTTCCGTCGACATAAATGCCCTCGGAACCATGAACTAACGCTTCGGGCGCCTCTTGGGCTAAAACCGACAAATGGACGAATGCTTCAGTCACAATAAACTACCACGAATAATCAACAGCAAAAGGCGCGTCTATAACGCCAAATTTCTCACCGTTAGAACGTAAAGGAGCCGGCTTCAATGCCGGCGTTAAGCGCCTCTTGTTCCACTTGGGCATACCGAGTGGAATCCCACAGTTCTAAGTGCGACCCTAACCCCACGAGCATGACTTCATGCGTGAGCCCCACAAACTGACGTAACGACGCGGGAATCAATACCCGCCCCGCTTTGTCTAACGAGACCTCAACCGCACTGCCTAAAACAAAACGCACAAAGGCCCGTGCGCTATACGGTAGGGCCATCAACTGCGCACGACGCTCCTGCCAAATGGCTTGGGGATAAAGCACCAAGCACCCATCAGGATGACGGGTAAGCACAAGCGTGCTCTCGTTTTGCAACGAAAACACTTCACGATGGCGCTTGGGTAACGACAAGCGCCCTTTCTCATCGAGAAAACATAAAGTCGTGCCTTGAAACATAGGGCACCTAAAGAATTGGTCGAGAAAAATGGTTTATAAACACTTATTCCCACATTTTCCCACATTTTGATCCCCAAGAGGATAAAGAAACCTGACTTGATTACATCTTCATGCAAATGCTTGCTTGCTTTTTGATACCAGAGCATCCGTTGAAACGCCCCGAGTTATGCTACGCTAATGAAAATCCACCCGTTTTCTTTTCCCAATGAGTGAGAACATGCGAAACACCATTGACTCTATCCTTAAACCGCGTTCGGTCGCCGTCATCGGCGCTTCCTCTAAACCCCACACCATCGGCTCGGACTTAATGTGCCGTTTAGTGGAGTACGGTTTTACTGGAGACATCTATCCCGTTAACCCCAAGGGCGGCGAAATCGCTGGCCTCACGGCCTACCCTTCGGTCGCGGATATTCCTGGCGAAGTCGACTTGGCCATCGTGATGGTCAATCATCGTTTTGTCTTGGACATCGTTGATCAATGCCACCAAAAAGGCATTCAAGGCTTGGTGATCATCTCGGCGGGCTTTAAAGAAACCGGACCCGAAGGGGCTCAGCTTGAAAAAGACTTGAACGATCGTCTTGAAGCCTACGGCATGCGTGCCATCGGCCCCAATTGCTTGGGCGTCGTTAATACCCATCCGAGCATTCGCTTAGACGCCACGTTCGCGGAAGAACTTCCCGTACGCGGGGACATCGGCTTTGTCTCTCAGTCGGGGGCCTTGGGCGGCGGTATTCTCAACATCTTGAAGGACTTAAACCTGGGCTTTGCTCAGTTCGTCTCCATTGGTAATCAAGCCAACTTCAACGCCGAAGACGCGATGTACTACTGGGAAAAAGACGAGGATGTCAAACAAATCCTCCTCTACATGGAATCCATTTCCAACCCGGTCAATTTCCGCCAATTGGCCACGCGCATTTCAAAGAAAAAAACCATTTTGGCCTTAAAGGCTGGGCGCTCGGCTGCTGGGGCTAGCGCTGCGAGCTCGCACACTGGGAGTCTTGCTGGGGCCGACAAAGCCGCCGATGCCCTCTTAAAGCAAAGCGGGGTTATTCGCGAGTTTTCTTTACAAAAACTCTTCTCGACGGCCAAAATTTTCTCCAATGCGCCCTTACCCAAGGGGGATCGTATTGCCATCGTCACGAACTCTGGGGGTCCTGGCATTATGGCCACGGACGCCATCTGTGAGTATGGCATGCAAATGGCGCCCTTGAGTGAAGCCACCAAAGACGAACTCCGTAGCTTCTTGCCGCCCGCGGCGAGTGTGAAAAACCCCGTGGACATGATCGCCTCGGCGCCGTTAGAACACTATCGCCGTACGCTCGAAACGGTCTTAGCCGACGACAACGTCGATATGGTCGTTGTGATTTACTTACCGTTCTTGGGCCTTAAAGATATCGATGTCACTAAAGAAATTATGCGCATTAAAAATGAACACCCCGACAAACCTATCGTCGGCGTGTTTATGACCAAGTCCGACTTCTTCGAACAATTGAGCGAGCTCGAGGTGAATATCCCCATCTATATGTATGCGGAAGAAGCCATCGATGCCATGAATCGCTTGAATCAGCAACGCCTCTGGGTGAACACCCCGGCAGGGAAGATCCCCTCTTACAAGGTCGACAAAGTCAAGGCCAAGGCCTTGATGAAAAACGCCCTCAAGGCCGGACGCGATCAACTCACCACGCGCGAAAGCTTGGATTTACTCGAAGCCTATGGCATTCGTGTCAGTCAGGCGGGCTTTGCTACCTCGCTCGAGGAAGCTCTCGCCGAGGCCCGTCGCATTGGTTTCCCCATTGTGATGAAGATGAGTTCGAAAACGACCTCCCACAAAACCGATGTGGGTGGAGTTCGCGTCAACATCAAAAACGAAGCGGAATTGACCGCGCAATATAACGACTTGATGGATCAGCTCAAACGTCGAGACTTGCTCGATGGACTCGAAGGCGTGGTCATTCAAGAAATGGTGAAGAGCTCTCGAGAAATGGTCTGCGGGATCGCCACCGATCCGCAATACGGCCCCATGCTCATGTTTGGCTTGGGCGGCGTGTTTGTGGAAGTGCTCAAGGACGTTTCCTTCCGCTTAGCCCCCTTGACGGACATCGACGCGAAGGCCATGGTCAACGGGATCAAGGCGCGCCACTTGCTCGACGGTGTGCGAGGCATGGCCCCGGCGAATGTGGAAAAAATCGAAGAAACCTTAATGCGCTTGAGCGCGTTGGTCTCGGACTTCCCCTTTGTGGACGAACTCGACATCAATCCGTTGATGGTCACGGACGCCACGGGTGAAGCCATTGCGGTGGACGGTCGTCTCAAATTCCGTATGGACGAAGCGCGTCTCGCCCTCGACAAATAAGGGAATCACCTCCCAAGAAACAGAAAAAGCAGCGTTCTCGCTGCTTTTTTTGTAAAGTTGACTGACACCTGCTTTCCTATAAGCCGGATTATGTTCCAAAACCGAAGTTTCAGTGACGATCATTCATCTAGGTTCATACTCACGCATGAACTCGAGCTACCTACCCGCAATCAACCCGAGCCAGGTCAACGATTGCCTATTTGGTATTGCTCCCCGTAGAGATTGCCCGTTTCACCCGACCCTAACGTCGGCTCGTCTCTGTTGCTCTAATCCTCACCTCGCGGTGGACAGCCGTTAACTGCTACGGCGCTCTGTGGAGTCCGGACTTTCCTCTCGTGATCAAGTCACCAGCGATCATCCAAAAACCAGGCATCAGCCAAGAGCCTAACTGTACGCTACCTCACCTCACATTTCAAGTAATCCCGAAAAATCGTTTTTCTACCTCACGGATTTAAGCCTGAGTCAAAGCACAATATGAGACAATAAGAACCACGAAAACCTAACTTGACCTCATTTATTTTTGTATGAAACACCGAATCCTCCGATCTTTGATCGCGTTTTCCAGCCTTTTATGCATGGCCCAAGGGGCCTCGGCCGCTTCGTTTCTCGAAGAAGCCATCGACACCTTACCAGCGGGCTACCTCACCAGTTCCGAAAACCAATCTCGCTCTATGGGTCAATATTGGAATGACACCGTTGAAGCGACGAAGGCGATTTTCAAAAATGGCCAGGACGCGTGGATCTTCCCGACCTATACGGCCCATCCACGCTTTCATTGGAAAAATGAACGTGAACAAAACGCTTATCCCTTCGGGATGGGCTTAGGCCGCACGGTCATTGACGCCAACGGCAACGAACGTACCCTCTTTTTGGTGAGTTTTGTCGACTCGAACTATCACATTGAACCGGTCGCGGGGTATCAATGGATTAAACGTTTCCCGATCGGCAAGAGTGATTTCCACCTCGGGGCGGGCTACATGGCAGGACTCTCGATGCGTGACGACTATCGCTGGATTCCGTTCCCCATGGTCTTACCGGTGGCGAGCATCGGTAACGATTGGCTCAATGTCTACGGCGCCTGGATTCCCTTTATCGACGTGGGCTTCGTGTACACCGTCATCACCCTTGATAACGCCAAAACCCGCGGGACACTCTCAAAGTCGAGCGCTTGGTACGGAAAAGAAAACTTCATTTATGGGGGCTTGGGCTGGGAGTACGTCGACAACGGTTCGGATGAATACACCCCTCACTCGGCCACCAATCACGCAAGCTATCACGTCGGGTTACGTCACTACTCGGGCAGCCAATGGGCCACCGACCTCTCGTATCGCCGTAGTAAGCACGAATTCCATTCGCCTAAGAATATCCATCAAACCTACAAGATGGATAACGTGAGCTTACAACTCCAGTACAACATGGACGTGAGCTCAAAGTTCCGCTTATACGCGGGGGGCGGCGTGGGTTACTCCCGCCTATGGGGCCCCAACACCAAGGACAGCTCGATTCATCCCGTGGCCTCCATGGGCGCCACCTATGCCCTCACGGATCGCTTGTGGCTCAATGCCGACATGACCGTCATGGTCTCGCGCTTTAAGGGCGTCTTAGAGGCGGCCGATCAAGGCTATGTGGTTCGCGCTATGCCCACGGACTTTGGACTCTCGCTCGGTTACGCTTTCTAAAGAAAGCGCTCTACAATATTTCAACCGTTTTAACGAATACAACCACCCAAGAAGCCCTGACTCACGTTAGGGCTTCTTGAAGTAACTTAAAGGACTATAACGATGGGACGC
The DNA here is from genome assembly GCA_947253615.1 of uncultured Sutterellaceae bacterium. GTDB lineage: Bacteria > Pseudomonadota > Gammaproteobacteria > Burkholderiales > Burkholderiaceae_F > Sutterella. Next base: position 381 of record CAMYAA010000019.1, on the reverse strand, counting down.
AATGAAGAACTTTTTGAACGTGCACAAATCAGTATTCCTGGGGGCGTAAACTCGCCCGTTCGTGCCTTCCGTTCGGTGGGTGGGGCTCCCCGCTTTATCGAACGCGCCAAAGGCCCCTATATGTGGGACGCTGAAGGCAAGCGCTTTATTGACTACATCCTCTCCTGGGGGCCGATGATCTTAGGTCATAACAATGACGAAGTGATCAAGCGCGTCGAAGCCCAAACGGAACGTGGCCTGAGCTTTGGGACGGCGACCGAAGGGGAAATCCTTTTAGCCGAAGAAATCAAGAAAATCGTTCCCTCGATGGAACAAGTGCGCCTCGTGAGCTCCTGTCTCTTATACACATCTGACGCTGCCGACGATATGCAGTGTGTAGAT
>CAMYAA010000018.1 GCA_947253615.1 uncultured Sutterellaceae bacterium | reverse complement strand
TATCAGGAAAATCACCAATTTTCGCCCTCGTTGGTTAATATCAAAAGGTGCTAACCTTAGAGTCGTATTACTGTGGGGATTTTGTCACCTCTTTTTGGGTCCCCATCAGCGCACCCTTCGACCACTCCTTTTTTTAGCACGAGGCCACCATGACGCCAACCATACCGTCACTTGATCTATGTTATGAAATCCTATGGACGTATCTCGATACGTTTCAATCTAAATTTCCACGATCAAGTTTTAAGCGACTAGAGACGTTAATTCTAAAGTCTATTGATAAACGTAAGAAAAAAACACTCACGAGTAAATCCAAAGATCCTTCACGCACGAATGAACTTGCCTTAGCCCTTTTAGAAAATAATGGCGAAAATTTAGAAAAACTCAATCGGGGACTATGGCAATCGTTTTCGCACTTTAAATCGAATACGATGGGCCTCGTACTGACCTTTGAACTCATCGACGTGCTCGAGGAATATGGGGACGAACTTAAAGCCAATTTCGATTTTGATAAAGCCGCGTTTTTTAAACAACGCACCCAAATGTATTCGGTCGAAGAGTTTGAACAATGTGCTTTAACCTTTTTCTCATGCGACTTAATGCTCATGTTTAGTTCGGCCAAAGTTCAGGCGCCTATGCCGTTTGAAAAACTCATGGGCACCGCGAAGGCGATTCGCGCCCGTATGAATTATGCGTTTGGTGCGAATACAACCTATGAAGATGCGGTTGTCATGCTCGAGTCGCGCAAACCCTTTGACGAAGCACCTGACCTACTCAAAGCCATTGCGAAGCTCACGGGTACCGTGGCTCAATGCGTAAAGGCGCAACTTACCCTACCAGATGATGCACCAGCGATTCTCGCCCCAGCCCCCAAAGCCGCGAGCCCCGCTGACGTGAAAAAAGACACGGTGCTCCCGAGCAATCCGTTTGCGTATCGACGTCAGAGCGACGGCTCCGAAGCCCTCGTGATGAATTTGTCGTGCTGCAGCTATGAGCAACTGCTTAAACTCCAAGAGTCCTTAGCCAACTCGGGCGAGGCAGCCAACGTCTCCGTCATGCAGCTCATCAAGAAGTGGCGTAACGACGCGTGTCATCCTAAGGATCATCCGTGCAAGGAAGCGCTCCCAGAAGATGCTCGCTTTAATGCGTTAGCCATTCCGCGCCATTGGATTGAAGAGGCCGCCAATCACGAACTCCCCAAAGAACTCACGAAGACCCTCGCGGCCGAAGTCGAAAAAATGATTGAGGAACGCCATGGGGAAAATGCAAGTAAAGCCAAAGCGCCCGCCAAGAGTAAAGGGGCCAAGGCGAAAAAGGAAGAGCCCGTAGCGGACTTGCCACGCGAAGAGGCTGACGAGGTTGAGCCCGATCCCACCGATGAAGAGACGTTAGCGGCCTTAGCGCAGATTTCCCTCTTTGAAGCGACGAAAAACGCGCCGCCCAAGCCCGACCCCGCGCCCAAAACCGCGGAGCAAATCGCCTTTGACGAATTCATGATGAGCGAACGTGAGGTTGAAAAACCCCTCGGGGCACCGACTTACAACGACTCGGGCTTTCCGGTCTATGGGGTGGAATGCATTCAGCCGATTTTGCCCAAAGTCTCTGAAATCTATCAGCTCGCCCCGGCCGAATCCATTTTTGAACGCCCCAAGAGTAAGCGCACGAAACGTCCGCCCCTCGAATCGGACTTTCGTCGTTATTTAGGCCGTGCCTTCCGCAGTAACACCATGGGCAGTTACGTGAACTTTGCCGTACAAGCGGAAAGTATTCATGGCGAATGGGTCGCGGTGGACGAAACGATTCGTACGCGCTTTCCGAAGTATGGGGCCTTTAACGTGCATTCGAACACGGTGGGCGAAGGTCTCAAGGAAGGGATGCTCATGGTCATTGACCTCGAGAATAACTTCCTCAATGACAATATTGACCACACCACGTTTAAGCGTCGTGAAGACTACGAGTATCGCGTCGAATATCAAGAACTCGTGCGCGCTCACTGCATTCACGAGGCCCGTGAGTTCGATACCTATCTCGTCGTGTATCCCAAAGATCAGGTGGACTTTGCCAAGTCCATTCATGTCAATATCACGACGGACCCCCAAAAGTTTGAATCCTCCTTGGGGCTCAAGGCCGAGCAGCAGCTCGTGCTCTTAGCGTATCAAGATCATTTCTACGGCCCGGTGGCGCTGCGTCGCAACGCTCAACAAGAGTTTTACGTCAACTTCCAGACGGGATCCACCCGTGGGGTGGTAAGTGGCTACAAATACTCTGCTACGCACCGTCCGCTCTCCGTGAGTCAATTCTTGTGGTTACCCACGGGCTTTGATTGGATTAAGACCGAACTCTTGAATGTGGCACCCTTAACGCCCGTGTTGATCGACACCTATTCGGACAAGGACTTATTGGAAAAGGCCATTAATGCGCTTTCGATTCCGTCGACGGATCGTACGCCCCTCATTGAATGGGCCAAAGGCACGGATACCCAAGATAGCGTTTTTAGTTCCGAAGTCGATATTCGTGAAGCGCGCTATACCCGCATCATGAATCTCTTAACGGCAGACAAAGAAACGACGCGCTTTTATAGCGATATCGTGCAATTGACGAGCTTGATTCTCAAGCACGCCGAGCACGATCGCTCGTCGTTCTTTGATGACGTTGCCAATCAATTGGCCCAGCGCCCTGAGTTTATTAGTCGCCTTGAATCGATTCAATCGGTTCGCCTTCAAAAGGAAAGCTTAATCAAGCAGCGCGACGATCTCGAAGAGGCGTTGGCTAAACTTGAAACGAACTTTAAAAATACTCAAGAGCACTTTGACCAAGAACTCCGTCAGACCAATAAGAAGCTCCTCAAGGAAAAAGAAAAGCTCGATGAAGAAATCAAGCTCAAGCAGTTAAACCTCACGCAAATTGACGAAATCAAAGACATTTCCAAATACTTGAAGACGTTAAATGCGGAGCTCGAACAGCGCCAAAAGCTCAAAGACGAACTCAACGAAGAAATCAAACAGATTGGGGAGTCCTTAAAAGGCTCCGTGAAGGACTATCGACACTTAGCGTTTGACGGCGTGATTGCCAATCAGTTCCTCGAAGCGGCTGCTCTCTGGACGCAGGACAATCAAAACGAGCTCTTTAATCAGCGTGCTGATCAATTGCTTGAAATTAGCGTCTCGAAAGAAGCCTCGAGTGTGCTCAAAACGCGATTACTCGAAGCGATGAAGGCGCATCGTCATTATTCCAATAACGATATCCTGAACTTATTTATCTGCTTAACCCAAAACTTCTTGACCGTGTTCTCGGGCCCTCCGGGCTCGGGCAAGACCTCGATTTGTAATCTCTTGGCGGACGTTTTAGGCTTAAATTCCGTCGCGGAACACATTAAAAAGCCCGAACTCTGGACGGACTTATCCTTCACGAATCGCTACGTCCCCGTCTCGGTGGAACGTGGTTGGACGGGTAAGCGCGACTTCGTCGGGTATTGGAATCCGTTAACCAAAGCCTTTGAAAGTGTGGATCAACGTCGTTACGAAGCCTTTAAGCAGCTCGACGTCGAAGCGCGTAAAGGGGTGAGTACCCTCCCCTTCATGATGCTCTTAGACGAAGCGAACTTAAGTCCGATGGAATACTACTGGGCCGACTTTATGAACATCTGTGATGGGCGCGATCAGCACAGTGCAATCTCGCTCGGGGATAAGGTCCAGTATCGCATTCCCGATACGCTTCGCTTTGTCGCGACGATCAATAACGACCATACGACCGAAATGCTCTCGCCGCGCTTAATCGATCGTGCCACCATTGTCACACTCCCCGAGATGACGTGGACGGGGCTTGACGATGACTTGCGCGATGAACCCTCGCACATCAATACCCAGGTCCCCTTAGTGAGCTGGGAAGATATGAAGCGAACCTTTGGCGCTCGTCGCATTGATCCGACGCAGGGCTCGGACGTGAATGAAAAATTAAGTGCCCTCTATAGCCATATGCAAAAGGGCGGCTTTACGATGAGCATTCGCGTGCAAAAGTCCATTGCCGGGTACATTTCCGCCGCGCTTGAACTCTTTGAAAAAGAAGAAAACCGTTCGGTGCAAACCATTGCGGTGGACTATGCGGTCTCGCAAAAAGTCTTACCGCACATTAGTGGCAATGGCGAAGCGTTCCATCAATGGTTAGTGGAATTACAAGATATTCTGGAGAACTACGGGCTCGATAAGAGTAAAGAAATCGTTGCGCATATCCTCGACATCGGTAATCAACAAATGAGCTACTACCGCTTCTTCTAAGCATAGAATCGGAAGGATTAAGCCATGAAGTTGAATCTTTACTTGTGCCAAAAAGGGGCCATGGAGCAAAGTGAGCTGATCGCGATTCCTTTCACCGAGGAATCGTGGGCTCAATATTGCGCCCATTACCACCCGGGAATGCTGCTCCCACAAGAGCCCACCCCGGAGGCCCTTGCCCGCTCCGGACCGCTTTACGTCGAAAGTGACCGCAACTATGAGTTTGGGGTCGTCTTTGACGAACCCGCGCTCGAGAAAGTCGCCGTCACCTTGCGTATTAATGGGCAAGAACCCAATTCCATGCGGGTGCAATCCATGCCCGAAATGGAAGATCGTGCGCTCGGGTACAGCTTTGAGTCCGCTCCCTTTAATGAGGTGATTGGTAACGCCATTATTGAGATTTCGCTCTCCTCCACCGGCAAGCCCTATATCACGCTTCAGAGCGTACCGCTCGCGGTCTGTATTCGTAACGGTCCCGAAGCGCGTGCGATTGAAACGATGGCGCAAACCATTTGCCAAGCCTACGATACGCTCTTGTCGCCCCAGGCGGCCAATGACCCCGAGTCAAGCGCGAACACACGCGCCCTCTGGACATCAGACGCACCCGAGCGTGATGAGCCGCGTCCCTCGGGGCGGGAAACGCTACCGAACTCCATTGCCTATTGGATGAAGCATCCGGCTGGGTCGCTCGACGCGTTGAGTGACTTTGTCGAATCGCTCTTAAATCGTTGGGAAACGCACTTTACGTATTTCCAAGCCAATGCGCGTTTTAAGATGGTGGAAAAGGACGAAATCGGGTCCTTTGAACGCGTGCGCACGTTTAACGTACAAACGTTACGTCACATCGTGCAGCACCCCGAAGAACTGATCGCCTCTCCCACGCATTCGGGCATTGAGTGGCACGCTCGTCACTATATGCCCAAACATACGCTCATTCGCTCGAATCAGCCCTCCTACGATATTGAAGAGCACCGCGTCATGATTGGGTTTTTAAAAACCCTACATAAGGCGTGCACGCAAGAGCTCTCACGCCTTGAGACGATGGAGACGGCGCTACCCTCACTGCGCCAAACCAATGACGACTACGTCAGTACGGGCGAGTTGCTGTTTCGATTTTCGGAAAAGAATTTCGATGAGCTCAAGCTCAAATGGACACGTTTAGCGCGGCGCGTGACGACGATTTGCCATCACTACGTGAATTGCTTTGGCTTGGATATGATGCGCATTCCTGCGCTCAGTCATGAGCCGCGACCAAGTACGATCTTTTGGAATGTGCCGGTGTATCGTGAGCTCTACGAACTCATGATCACGTGGTTTGCGACGCCCAAAACGAACTTTAGTGCGCAACAAGCGCTCTTTGATTCGCTCAAGAGTTCGCAAATTTACGAAATGTACTTGCAGGTCATTTTGCTCCAATCGTTGGAAAAGCTTGGCCTCACACGCACAAAACAGTACCATCATTCGTACCGTTTGCGTAGCGAGCATCAAACCCAAGTGGGCAACACCATTATCAACACGACCCTTTTCGAAGGGTTTGGCGCACGCTTGACCGTGTATGCCCAACCAGTGCTCCATCGCACCAATGAGCCTAGCGAAAATGCCCTCTCACTCGTGCGTGCCACGGGCTACGCGTTACTCAACCATGAAGTGAGTTATAACGATCGAACGAATTACTACACACCGGACTTCTTGATTAAACTCGAGAACGCCTCGGGAACGACCTACTACATTGTGGATGCCAAGTACTCGGTCCCCGAAAGCATTATTCGCTATCAGGTCCCTGAACTCGTCTACAAGTACCTCTTTGGGATTCGCGCGACTCAGCCGAACGAAACCATCGAGGGGCTCTGGTTACTGTGTGGGAAATTGCGGTCGAACAGCGCGTCCATGGGGCGCTCGAGCGCCTTTATCGACGAAGGGGCCTTGGGTCCGCAATTGCGCGTGGAGTCCGTCACGGCGCTCTCTCCCATCGAGGGCTCGCAGCTCCTCGAGAGCATTCAACGCCGTTTAATGGGCGAGAGTGCCCTTAACGCGGGCGTGAGCGAGGAGCGCCGCGACCCAATGCGGACGCACTAAGGGCAAAGTAAGGTCAGACTAAGGGCGCACCAAGCACAAAAAAACGAGCCAGGACACCACGGTGACTTGACTCGTTTTTTTTGGGTTTTGAGGAAAGGACAAATGGGCCTTAACTCAAGACCATCGCGTCCGAGAGCGTTTCCCCGGTCTTTTCGAAGAGATTTAACAAATCCACCGGCGTTAATTTCGCTTTTTCTTCGCCCTTAATGTCCACAATGGGTTGACCATTGTGCATCATGATTAAGCGATTCCCAAAGCGTAGCGCATCACGCATATTGTGCGTAATCATCAAGGTCGTGAGTTTTTGTTCCGTCACGATACGATTGGTGATTTCCAAGACCTTTTCCGCCGTTTTCGGATCGAGCGCTGCGGTGTGTTCGTCAAGTAAGAGAAGCTCAGGGCGCACAATCGTGGCCATCAAGAGCGTCACCGCCTGACGTTGCCCGCCCGAGAGCGTACCCACGTGGGCCGTCAATCGGTTTTCTAGCCCCAAGTCCAATTGAGCCAAGAGATGACGGAACTTTTCCGTCTCTTCTTTCTTTTCGGACCAGGACAAATTCGGACAGCGACCGCGACGCGCGGCCATGGCCAAATTTTCTTCAATCATCATGCCGCCCGCCGTGCCTTTCATCGGGTCTTGGAACACACGACCAATGAATTGCGCACGTTGGTATTCGGCCATCGTGGTCACGTCCTTCGTGCCGATCTGAATGGAACCGCTATCGACGGGGAACACCCCCGCAATCGCATTTAACAGGGTGGATTTCCCGGCCCCATTGGAGCCGATCACGGTACAGAAATCCCCTTCTTCCAAGGTTAAGTTCACGCCGCGAAGCGCATGTTTTTCATTCGGAGTGCCCGCAAAGAATGTCTTATGGACGTCGTTGACTCGTAACATAGTGCTGATTTCCTTCTCGTGATCGCTTATTTGTTAAGTAAACCCTTAGGCATGACCTTTCCCTTTAACAAGGGCATAGCTAATGCCAAGGTCACTAAAATGGCCGTAAAGAGCTTTAAGTCATTAGGCGGCATCCCCAAATCCAACACTAAAGCAATCACCACACGGTAAATCACCGAACCGAGCACGACCGCCACAATACTCATCTTAAACGAGCGTGTACCCATCAATACTTCGCCAATAATCACACTGGCCAAGCCAATCACAATCGTCCCAACGCCCATACCGACGTCCGCGAAGCCTTGTTGCTGAGCAACGACGGCGCCGGAGGCCGCCACTAACGCGTTCGAGATCATTAACCCCAAGACAATCATGACGTTGGTGTTAATCCCCTGCGCGCGCGTCATCTGGGGATTAAACCCGGTGGCGCGAATCGCCGTGCCAACCTGCGTACCAAAGAACCAGTAAATGGCCGTGGCGACAATAAACACAAAGATCAACCCTAAGATAAACGGCCCGTAGGGCATGCTAAACCACGAATTAAAGTAGGTAAAGAGCGTATCGTCCGACAGGAGAGAGACGTTGGCCTTACCCATCACATGAAGGTTGACCGAATACAAACCGATCATGGTTAAAATCCCTGCTAATAACGCAGGAATCTTCAATTTCGTCGTTAAAAAGCCCGTGATTGCGCCCGCTAAGGCCCCAGCAATCACCGCTAAAACCATCGCCACGGCAATACTATGGCCCGTCGCAATGGCCGTTGCAGCCACGGCAGCTCCCAAGGGGAAGCTCCCGTCAACGGTTAAGTCAGGAATGTCCAAAAGTCGGAACGTTAAGAAGACCCCTAAGGCCATCACTGACCAAATAAGCCCCTGACTAATCGTCGCTATCCAAAGGTTAAGATCCAACATGTTTGTCCTCGCATTGTTGTAGGTACACTCAGGCGTGCTTAAACGCAATTCCCGCCATCGGTTTTGTTGAGTTTCATGTAGTGGCGAGGTAGGCGTGGGCGAAACTCCTTCTTACGCCTACCTCCGTATCGTTATTCGACCTTCGTCGCTTTATCCAAAATGGCCGCTGGGATCTCTAAACCAATCGCCTTGGCGGTCTTCATGTTGATAATGACCTTATCGGCGTTCTGGGTCTGAATCGGCATGTCCGCGGGTTTGGCCTTGCCGTCCAAAATATCAGCGCCCATCTCACCGGTCATTTCGCCGAGCTGGTAGTAGTCCACCGCGATCGAGGCTAAGCACCCTTCACGCACCATACCGCCTTCACCGGCAATCACTGGTAACTTCGCTGCAATGGCCACCTTCAAAACGGCGGGCAATGCCGAGGCAATCACGTTATCGGTTGGCAAGTAAATCGCATCGACCTTACCGACCAAGTTTTGAGCCACTTGCGCGATTTCGTTCACGTTCGTGACCGTGGCATCCACCACTTTCACGCCAAGCTTTTCAGCCGCTTCACGTAAGAGCTTGGCTTGGTATTCGGAGTTGATTTCGGAGGAGTTGTACATCACCGCGACGGTCTTGACCTTCGGGTCCATGTCTAACAAAAGCTTTAACTGTGCGCCCACGGGGTTAATGTCGGAAACCCCCGTGACGTTGCCGCCCGGCTTTTCATTGCTCTTAACGAGCTTGGCGACTTCGAAGTTCGTCACGGCCGTGGCCACAATCGGAATATCTTTGGTCTGGGAGGCTGCACTCTGGGCAGAGGGGGTGGCAATCGCGAAAATCACCTTGTCCTTATTGGAGATGAAGCGATTGACAATATTGTGAAGATTGGATTGATCGCCTTGGGCGTTTTGAATGTCGAGTTTGATGTTTTGGCCATCTTTGTAACCACGCTTGGCCAGTGCGTCTACGATCCCTTTACGGCTAGCGTCCAACGCATCATGTTGAACGATTTGCACAATCCCAATGGGCATTAAAGCCATCTGATCTTGCTGCTTTGTTGTGACGGCTTCGTCTTTACAACCGACCAACGCCGCAATTAAACCAGCCGCAATTGCGGCAGCTACCACCTTTTTTCGACCTAACATAAGTCTCTCCTGTCTAGTGTGAAATAAGTCCACACGATGCGAAAGGATTTCGGTCGCCTTTCGTGTTTGCATCGTGCATGGTTTCACTACTGTCTCTTATACACATCTCCGAGCCCACGAGACCGTACTAGATCT
>CAMYAA010000017.1 GCA_947253615.1 uncultured Sutterellaceae bacterium | reverse complement strand
CTACACACTGCATATCGTCGGCAGCGTCAGATGTGTATAAGAGACAGATCATAGGCTGGAACACACCGTGGGAGTCTTTTTCAATCTCTAACGAACGCTGCGTGAGTTGGGCCACGTCCTCAGGGACCTTCACGGGCTGACCAGATAACTCATTCACGGAATTCAACGGTGAGGCGTGATGCACTGAAAAGATATCGTCATAGTAAACAATGGCTTTTTCAGTCATTTGAGCATAGCGCTCAGCCTCAGCTTCAGTGGGGACATACACGCGCGCACTAATGACGGTTCCCATATGCATGGAGGACCAATCAAACGAGGGTAACGATGCTTTGACACCCTCCTGCTTGCTCGTCGTTTCCTGCGAGACCTGATCCTGGGTATTGGCCCAAGATGGTGTGCCTGCGAGCAACCCTAAACAAACTGCACTAAGAACAACTAAATGAGGTTTCTGCATAACTAGCGACCCATTAAAAACGTTGAATCCCCGAACTCAACTCATGAAAAAAGGGAGTCAGCGGTTAAACTGCTCCCTTTCACGCTTATTCAGACGTGGTCAGAAATTACTGAGCCTTGGAAAGAGCGTCGTTCACAGCAGCGATAATGCCCTTGCTGGACATCGTAGCGCCACCAACGGTGTCAACACCCTTGGTACCGTTGTGTTCGATGATTTCAGGCTTGAGCTGTTCGATAGCCATGCCGAAAATCATTTCCGTTTCGCCCTGCTTCAAGACCTTGATGTCAGCAACCTTCTGATCCTTGACCGTCACTTCGACTTGAATCGTGGATTCACGACCCTTACCTTCACCTTGGTAAACGCCATCTTTGTAAGCATGAGCAGCGCCAGCGGCTAACATAGCAGCGCAAGCAACGACGAGTAACTTCTTCATAATGTTAAATCCTCAAAAGAGTCTTAAGTTTTTCACGAGTTAAAGTAAAGCCAGAACATCTGGCGAGGAAGAAAACGTCCTTTAACCCGTTATTAATTAACCATAAACAACACCGAGCGACCCTTATATAGGTAACAACCCTTATTGTTTTGGTTTTATGATAATAACACAGTCGAGATTGTCTAGCTTGAATTGAAATCAAGAGATTTTTATCTAGCTCCAAAGCTCGGAATTTTTACCCAAGCTTTAGAGCATTTTGACTGTGTTAGTTCACTTTCGGCTTACTTACCCCAAGAGTCACGCAAGCCAACAGCGAGATTAAATACAGGCTTTTGAGCGCTGTGATCTTTACGATCCGCAACAAAATAACCCGTGCGTTCGAACTGGAATTTTTCATCCGGTTGCGCCTGAGCCAAAGCAGGTTCAACATAGCCCTGAACAATGGTCTTGGAGTTAGGCGTCAAGCGATCCAAGAAGTCCCCTTCCCCTTGTTCGGGATTGGGCACATTGAAAAGTCGGTCATAAACGCGAATTTCCGCAGGAACGGCCGTACCCGCATCCAACCAGTGAATCGTCGCCTTGGTCTTCACGGACATCGAGCCTTCCGTGCCCGACTTCGTTTCAGGCAAGTACTTCGCATGAACCGCGATGACGTTGCCATTTTCATCCTTATCAACCGAAGTCGGCACAACCACATAGCCGTAACGCAAACGAACGGGCTTCGCTTCCGAACCGTCCGCTGGGATCGTCAAACGACGGAAGCCCTTCGGTGGTACTTCTTCGAAGTCCGAGGCTTCAATCCACAATTCACGCGAGAACGTGATTTCACGCTGCCCCATTTCGGGCTTTTGCGGATGATTGTCAGCCACTAACGTTTCGCGCTGACCTTCAGGATAGTTGTCCAAAATCAACTTCAAGGGCTTCATCACCGCCGTGCGACGATGGGCCTTTTCTTCCAAGTCTTCACGCAAGCACTGTTCAAGCACCGAGTACTCGATCCAGCCACCCGAGACCTTGGAAATGCCACAGCGTTCAGCGAATAAACGTAACGATTCAGGCGTGTAACCACGACGACGTAAGCCCACAATCGTCGGCATACGCGGGTCATCCCAACCGTCCACGTACTTGCCCTGAACCAAAGCGATCAATTTACGCTTACTCACGACCACATACGTCAAATTTAAACGATTGAATTCATACTGATGCGAGAGCATGAAGAAATTCGGGCGAACCACGCTCGACAACGCAGCCTGTAAGAGCGGCGTAAAGCGCGCAGGCGCAGCCAACACCATCGTTAAGACAGCGTCCACATCAGCGGCTGATACCGCCTCTTCAGAGATTTCAGCTAAACGCTTGGCCAACGCTTCTTCTTCGGCCGAATGACCTAACTTCGCGCTAGCACCCTTCATGGCCTTCACTAAAGCTAAGCCACGATCGTCTTGACCCGCCTTCATGGCTTCGATCAACTTCACGGCTTCTTCAAACTGCGGCGTACGCAACACCGGAATCACGCGTTCGAGCGCCCAATCGTAGAAGGCACGCTGATCTTCGAATTCCAACGTACAAATCGAGTGGGTAATGTTTTCCAACGAGTCTTCGATTGGATGAGCAAACGTGTACATCGGATAGATGCACCACTTGTTCCCCGTAGCATGGTGCTCAGCGAAACGAATACGATAAATCGCCGGGTCACGAAGATTCATGTTCGGGCTAGCCATATCGATCTTGGCACGAAGCACCATCGAACCTTCGGCATGCTTGCCATCACGCATTTCGCGGAACAAACGTAAGTTTTCTTCGATCGAACGATCACGGTACGGGGAGTTCTTCCCGGGTTCCGTCAACGTCCCGCGCATTTCGCGCATTTGTTCAGGCGTTTGTTCATCAACGTAGGCATAGCCTTCTTTGATCAAATGTTCAGCAAACGCATACATGTAATCAAAGTAGGAACTTGCGAAATACAAGTTCGTATCCTTACCAAACGTCCAATCGAAACCTAACCACTTCACGCTGTCGACAATACCGTCCACGTATTCCTGGTTTTCTTTTTCAGGATTCGTGTCGTCAAAACGCATATGGCAAGCGCCACCATAATCACGCGCCAACGTGAAGTTCAAGCAAATACTCTTGGCATGGCCAATGTGCAAATAACCATTAGGTTCCGGCGGGAAACGCGTACGAATCTTCGCGGTATCCACGTCCCCTTCCACTTGAGCTGAATAAGGGGCGGGATGGCCACACCATTGACGCGATGAACAAGCGCCAGTTTTTAAATCATCTTCAATCTGCTGACGAATAAAATTCGTCACCTGCGCGGGGGCAGAGGTATCCTTCTCGGAGGTCATAAACGCATTTCCAAGCTTGGTTAAATCAATAAAAGTTCCCATATTGTACGGGATACTTAAAACTTCCGTTTCTTCTCCAGGGGGTCTTCCTTGGCAGAAAAGTCCCCCACTTCGAAGAAAGCTAATCTTTTCCTTTAAAGGTTTTCGCTCAAGTGTTCGCCCCAGGCGTAGAGTTCATTTAACACTTCATCCACGTCTTCGGGCACATCACCTTGATCCACATAGGACTGCATCAAGGTGTCGAGCTCTTCAAAATACTTCGTAATATTGTTGGGCGAATCTTCGCTCAAAAGCTTAGCGCGCAAGTAGGTCTGCCACAACGTCTTCATATCGTCGTTCATCAACTGCGGGTAGTTGCGGCCCATAAAGCGCCATAACAACGTCTGTAACGCCTCACTCTCAAAGTTCAAATGACCCTTGTCGATTTCGTCCGCCAAGGTTTGCCCATCCAAGTTAAGAATGCGAGTCATCACTTTCTTGTCCGCTTGACTCGGGAATCCCGAATAAAGGGCTTCGTCGGCATCCATTACCTTTTCGTCAGTGAATTTACAGGCATCTTGGACAGTACCAGCGATCATCCCCATTTCACTCAAACGTTGTGAATTTCGGGCGATAACGTCAAAGTCGATCCCAATTTCTTGGGCTCGTTGTGGACGCAATACACGTAAATCGTCACAAACAAACGGAGACTCATTGATCTTCAATCGATACATCGGGAGACGCTTCAAACCCATGGATTCGAGCACGGCATTCTTACTCTTAATGCGCAGTGTCATCTCATCGGCGGTAAGCCCTTCGAGTTCAGAGGGATCGTGCATCAAGTCCCAAACAATGTATTCGTTAGGATTGCCTTCTTTAACGCAAATCTTTTGCACCACGCGTAAGAAATGATTCACCCCACCTAAACGCGGCGAAACCCAAACCGTGGGACCGTTTTCAACACAATAACGCGCATAATCCTTGTCACGATGCTCAAGCGCCCATTGCCACAGTTTCGGTTCGTTCGTGGCAATTAATTTCGCCAAGGCGATCGTCGCCTCAACGTCCGACAAAGCGTCATGAGCCTTGCTGTGCACCAAGTTATTAAACTTCGTGAGCAATTCCAATTTAAAGGCGTAGCCCGGACGATCCTGAACCCCGGGGAACTTCTTCGGATCGAGTTCACTCCAACTAGGCCAGCGAATCCAACTGCACTCACCACGCAAAGCGTAAATCGCTAAAACGATGGGGAATAAGTCCCAACGCGTGCAACCATCCTTCCATTGATGCGAGTATGGATCACGGAAATTGCGCCAGAAAAGGAAACGGCAAACTTCATCGTCAAAGCCGAGCGTGTTGTAACCCAAACTGATCGTGCCAGGTTCGTTCAAACGATCCCAAATGGCTTTTGCAAAATCCGTTTCATGAATCCCGTGCTCATTACAGTGTTGAGGCGTAATTTTGGTCAATAAACACGCCTTCGGTTCCGGGAGTTGATCGGGCGAAGGTTTACAGTAAAAAATTTCCCCTTTGCCATTAGACTCGAATTTTAAATTGGTACGAATCCCAGCAAATTGCGAGGGGCGCAACGTTCGGGGATTAATCCCAAACGTTTCAAAGTCATACCAATAAAAGCTTTTTTCCATAACGTTTCTCTCACTGCGTCAAAGGACCACTGTACGAGCTAATCTCGTAACTCTCTTGTGTGGCATCGGGATTAATTTCTAAAATAATGCGCTTTTCAATGGACTCCATCAGTAAGTCCAGGGCTTCTTTTTCTTCATGTTCTAATAAATGAACCACTAAGGCATGCGCACGGACTCTAAAAGCTTCGACCGTTTTCTGACGACGATTTTCACGTAACACTTCACGCAAAATCGCATAAGCCACCGTACGCACCGTCATAATCGTCCCGCGCCCCTGGCACAATGGACAGGGCTCGCAGAGCACATGGTTTAAGGAGTCACGCGTACGCTTGCGGGTCATTTCCACAAGCCCCAATTCCGAAAAACCACTCACCGTGACCATGTTTCGGTCCAATGAAACAGCTTTACGAAGTGACTCAAGCACATCGGCCTTGTGCGAGTCATTGTGCATATCGATAAAGTCCACAATGATCATGCCACCCAAATTACGCAAACGCATTTGACGCGCAATTACCTCAGTGGCCTCTAAATTCGTCTGATATACAGTATCCGCGAAGTCCTTGCGGCCCACATAAGCGCCGGTATTCACGTCGATGGTGGTCATTGCTTCCGTCTGATCAATCACCAGATAGCCACCCGACTTCAACGCTACATTGCGTTGAAGCACATGCTCCACATCACGCTCAATACCATACTGTTCAAAGAGCGTGGCAAAGCCCTTATAAAAACGAATACGTTCTTCAAGGCCCGGCAAGTACGTTTGCGCAAACGCCACCAACGCCATCATGGCGGGTTTATTGTCGACCCAAACCGCTTGAGTGTTTTCTGTTACGCGATCGCGCAACAAGCGCTTCCCTAACGAGAGTTCTTCATACAAGCAGCTAGGTACCTTACTCACACGAGCCGTTTCGCGAATATGCTCCCACTGACGACGCAAATACGCCATATCCACATCAAAGGGATAGTCCTCAGGGGCCTCGCTCACGGACGTGCGGACGATATAGCCCCCTTTGTCCGTAGGTTCTCGCAACTGAGTAATCCGTTCGCGTAAAGCTTCACGACGTTCTTCGTCATCAATACGCTGGGAAATGCCAATGTGGTCTTCGTAAGGGAGGTACACCAAGGTGCGCCCAGGAAGCGAAACGAGCATACTCAAACGCGCCCCTTTCGTTCCTACCGGATCCTTAATGACCTGAACAATAATGACGCTCCCTTCATGGAGAACTTCTTCGATGGGCTTAGGATGAGCGGGGTCTTCTTGACGCACCATACTCACATGCAAATAAGCCGTGCGTTCAAGACCAATGTTGACAAACGCACTTTGCATCCCTGGCAATACGCGGACCACTTTGCCCAAATAGATATTGCCCGAGAGACCACGCGAGGCCTCTTGCTCAACAATATAGTCCTCGAGTACCCCGTCAACCAAAATGGCTGCGCGCGTTTCTCGGCACCCAGAATTTATTAAAATAGTTTCCACGTTTAAATCCTTCACGAACCAAGCCCTCAAGAAGGCTTGATGTCTGTTGCTCTACATTGTAGTAGGATTCAGACTTTCCCTCTTTACGCGCTGGGCGTTTACTCCACTTTATTATGTTGCTTGTTACTGGCGGAGCTGGTTTTATCGGCTCTCACTTCGTTACCCATTGGTTAAAAACGACAAAAGAACCTGTTGTCGTTCTTGATGCACTCACTTACGCTGGGAACCTCAAGAATCTCAGCGAGGTTATTGATAACCCACTATTGCATTGGGTCGAGGGTGACATTACCGATAGTTTAACGGTTAATGACGTCTTTGAACGTTTTCGTCCTCGCGGCGTCGTTCACTTCGCGGCCGAGAGCCACGTGGATCGCTCGATCACGGATCCGTTACGATTCGTCCACACGAATGTTTTAGGGACATCAACGCTTTTACTCATCGCTCAAAGGTGGCGCGATAAACTCGACAACGACTTTCGTTTTATCAATATTTCTACCGACGAAGTCTATGGTTCGATCGCCCCAGAGGCCGAGCCCAGCGATGAACTCACGCCCTTTAATCCCAGCAGCCCGTACTCCGCCAGCAAAGCCTCTGCCGATCAACTCGGCCGAGCTTTTTTCACGACGTACGGCCTCCCTGTGATTACCGTTCGTTGCACCAACAATTACGGGACACATCAGTACCCCGAAAAACTTTTACCCTTCATGATTCGACAAGCCACCGCTTTGAAGCCCTTAACGATTTATGGCAGTGGTCTGCAAAGCCGGGACTGGATTCACGTAAGTGACTTCGTAAACGCCCTGATGTTAGTTCTTGAAAAAGGCCTGCCCGGGGAGTGCTACAACGTTAGTGCACGTCATGAAATGACGAACCTTGAATTTATTCAAGCGTTAACTGATGTTCTCGACGAACTACAACCCAGAAAAGATGGACACTCTTACCGAGAGTTAATAACTCACGTCACCGATCGCCCCGGCCACGATATGCGCTACGGGCTAAATGCTCAGAAAATTCAACGTGAGTTAGGCTGGAAACCGAGCATTTCCTTTGATGAAGGTTTCCGACATACTATTGTCTGGTACTTATCCCACTAAATCGCTACGACGTTACGCCTATGCCTTCGCCTACATCAGCCGTCCTCTGGAAACGATTTGCTCTGATTACCATACTTACGCTCATCGTTATGAGCCTTTATCGAGCATTTTTCTTTATTCATTTCGGGACCACAGAAACCCCCTCAGAATCCCTCCCTGCTTTCATATTGGGCGCTCGATTAGACATCAAATGGCTCGCGATTGCCTTATGGCCAGCATGGCTTCTTTTAGGGATTGGCTTTTTTGTCCGCCCAGTCTTAAAAGTTGCACGCGTCTTATTTTGGCTAGGTGTAGCGTTTACCGTTCTTCTTGATCTAATCAATATTGGGTTTTATCAATTCTACGGAACACCTATCAGTGCCATCATTTTTGGACTTTTCCAAGACGACACCAAAGCCATTATTAAAACCCTTTGGTCCGACTGGCCCATTGGTACTTACCTTGGCATATACGCCTTAAGCCTAATCATTCCCGGAGTACTCGGTGCATTGAGTTTCCGTCAGAAACCCCTAAAACCCTACGAGCATGGTCCTTCCCTCAAAAAACGAATAGGCGTTTTACTCATAGGAACACTTATCATGGTCTTAGCGTCACGAGGCAGTATCAGTAAATTCCCCTTACGCCAACAAGACCTCAACGTCAGTACCAATCCCTTTATTAACACCACAATTGTTAATGGCCCCTTTGCGTTATATCGCGCTTATAAAGTTCAAAAATCCTTATCGTTAAATCCTGATCCCTTACACGGACTCAATGAATTAGGGTTCAAAGGGCCCACTCAAGCAAAACAAGCCTTAGTAGAGGCTAACCATGCCCTCATTCAGAGCAATGACAACGTTGTGGTTGCCGTCATGGAATCCATGGGACGAGATATTTTTGATTCAAACGGCTCAGGGAACAACACACTCGGTCATTTAGAAACGGCCTTAAATCGTGCGCAACTTTTCCGTCAAGGCTTTGCTGCGGGAGGAGGCACTTACCATAGCCTAGAAGGGATCTTATTTAACACGCCTGTTTTCCCATTGATGCAGTCGAAATACGGCCAAAAAACCTTTAGCTTTTCTAAAGTTCTTCCCTTTAAAGAAGCTGGTTATCGTGTCGTATTTGTAACGGCAGGTAGTGAATCATGGCGTCAGCTCGATCAGAATCTTCTCAAGCAGGGGTTCGATGCCGTCTACGGCTCTTCTGCCATCCTCAAAATGTTCCCACAAGCGCCGCAAAGCACTTGGGGCGTTCCTGACGAGTACATGTTTAAGTACGCTGAAAAGCTCTTGGAACAAGCCTCAGAAGAGCACCAAAAACTCTTCATTGTTTTACTTTCGATCACGAACCATGCTCCTCATCACGTACCAGACGGATATACACCGGCGCCCGTGAGCGTAAACGCCTTACCAGCCTATGTAACCACGCCTCGAAATGATCCGAGTCTAGAAATTCAGATGAAGACTTACCAGTACTCAGCGAATGCATTGGGTGACTTTGTTGAGACCCTTGCTCAAAAGCAACTACTTCAAAACACTATTGTCGTAGCCTCAGGCGACCATAACGCTCGTCTCAACTACGCTCATAACTATTCGCACAAATCCAATGGTGTGCCCTTGATCTTCTGGATCCCTGAAAACATTCTCAAACAGTTACCCAAACCCGACACAACACGCTGGGTAAGTCATCGAGATATTTTCCCCACCATTAAAGAATTAACCCTCGGAAAGCCGTTCCTCCCATCAGAAGGACGTAATGTCTTCGCGCCCGAAAACGACAAACCCGCCTTGGCCTTCTATAACTTAGGGGATCGTGGTATTGCTATTAGTAAATTAGGCGCGGTAGCCATTGACACCCACTATAGCGATCCCAAATTCGCCACCTGCTACACCTGGGCTGGCGACACGCTGCAACCAGCAGTTCCCTGTCCTGCCGAGCTTAAAGCGATGAGACATCGAGCTCAAGCGGAAGCTGGGTTAGCTGACTTCGTAATTCGAAACGATCTTTTCGGACAAAAACCCTAAATGCAAAAATCCCCATGAAATCCAATCAATTTCATGGGGATTGTCGTTTGGATCGATATTAATCCATCAACATTCAACAATACTGACAGCTAGGCCGCCCAAGCTTGTTTCTTTGTATTTGCTTTGCATATCACGCCCCGTTTCCATCATGGTCTTCATGACCTTATCGAGACTAATGAAGTGTTGGCCATTGCCTCGTAAAGCCATGC
>CAMYAA010000016.1 GCA_947253615.1 uncultured Sutterellaceae bacterium | reverse complement strand
AGGAGAAGGCGCCTCTGCCAAGCGACCAGAAGTCGAGGGAGAAGGGCGATATAGCGCCCGAGACTCCCAAGGATAAACTTGTTGAGAAGGTTGACGGGGATAAACCCTCGGAACCGGTGAAGAGTATCGTTTCGGGCGGGAGCGCTACAACGGTTAATGACGAATCCGTCAAAGGGGCGACGCCGGCCCCAGTGAGTCCCTTTACCGTGTACGAAGAGGCTTATCCGCCTAAAGTGCTTCCGTTTTTAGGCATCACGCCCTATGTCACCACGAAGGCCGACATTAAAGCCCGCTTTGAGGACAAGGCCCATTCTTTGAAAGAAGGCTCCTTAGGGGATCGTGATGCGATCACGGAGGCTCATGTGCCTTTGGGGGACGATGAAGCGAATCAGTGGTTAGTGAGCTATACCCGTCAAGGGACGGTTTCGGACCTATTTATTTCGATGCCAAGCGACAAGCGTGAAGCGGTCATTGCAACGTTGAAAGCCCAATTCGAGGAAGAAAGTCCCGATGGCTTTTGGAAAGAACGATCGGACGGCACCTGGGTTTGGCGCGATGCCACGAGTCAATGTGTGATTTATCCGAG
Source organism: uncultured Sutterellaceae bacterium (assembly GCA_947253615.1). Lineage (GTDB taxonomy): Bacteria > Pseudomonadota > Gammaproteobacteria > Burkholderiales > Burkholderiaceae_F > Sutterella. The sequence continues at coordinate 9,085 of CAMYAA010000016.1, read as the reverse complement.
CACCGGGGATGACTTTTCCATTGAGTATGGGGCGGTGGCGCGTGTCGCTCGCGAAACCTCGGATTGGATGACCAAAGACGTCAGTGTGCAATTACGCTTTGCTCATGTAGATTTGTTAAAGGCGACGTTAGCGGACTTGAAGACGAAAGAAAGCACGACGTGTCATGCCCCTGAATTGCTCGAGCGCAATGACGGGGACGATGAATCCGTGTATGTGATGAAGGGGCAGTGCTTTGGACTGCCGGGCGAAGAGCAAAGTCTGATTTGGCTCGACGAAAATCATCAACATTTGTCCCGATTGTCCATTGAGTTTTCTTCGCGCACAAAAGATGTGAAGGCGTTAGAGACGAGTTTACAAAAGCGTTTTGTGTTTAATGCCGATTTAGGACAATACAAAATGGAACCCGTGCCGTATCGCAATATTTGGGTGCCGAGCATTTCGCTCGATAAAACGCGCGCGAGTTTGACGTTCCATTTCTATGGCGATGGGGTCCGTCATGCGCATGACGAGTGGGTTAAACACCTTGAAGAAAAGGCCGAGCAACATCGTCTGAATGAGAAAGTGGACGCGCTCTTTAATTAAAAAGAGGTCCACAACACTAAAGGGCTAAGAAAAAGGACACGGCCAATGGTTGGTGCGTGTCCTTTTTGTTGAATTGACGAGGGAGAAAGCCTTAGAACGTTAAGCCTTTCTTGGGCTTTTCGGCCGTCCCTTCGTTTTCGATACGCTTGATTTGCGCGCGAAGTTTATCGAGCTCTAAATCCACTTTCTGCTTAGCGACCGCAGCACGAGCGTCATCGAGCGCAACGTCCTTGTTCACACGAGCCGCTTGGGCTTTGAGTTCAAGTTCGCGACTTTGCAATTCCAATTCGCGAAGACGTTGTTGATATTGCGCTAACGCTTGAGCTTGTTTGGCTTTAATACGCGCTTGGGCTAAACGCGCCTGTTCACGCTGGGCTTCTTTACGCGCTTGAATGGCGCGTTCTTGAGCAGCACGTTGTTCTTGGGCTTGTTGAAGCGCGGCTTGTTGAGCTTCGTATTGAGCCTGATCCGCTGCAACGGTCTGGAGGCTTTGAGCCATCATGGGGCCCGCTTCCATATTCTGTTGCATACGCATCTTTTCAGTATTGACGGCGCAACCCGCTAATAAAGCGGAGCTAACAACGACGCATAGACCTAAAGAGAGGGTTTTCATTGTTGAGGTACTCCACAACCATAGGGATTATTGGGTTGAATACGGGTTTGATTGGTGCCGGGCGAAACCATGATGGCTTCACCGAGTTTGAATTCACACAAACGTCCCACTTGCGTGGACTGAACTAAACGGCCATCACGTAAGCGGTAAATCAACTGAACCCCAGGAACGGTCGTATTGTTGCCACCGGCCATGGATTTCGCAGCCATGCCGCCCAAGACACCCCCAGTGACCCCACCAATTAAACGGGAAGAACCACGGTTATGGTCTTGGTTGCCAATGGCGACCCCGGCCACGGCGCCTAAGATGCTACCGAGTAATTGGATATCATCTTCGTTTTCATTGGGCACACGAATCTGAGCAGGATTGATCGCCACGATATTGACGGCCATCACGGATTGTGCCTGATTGAGCTGATTGACCGAATAGACGTCTGAGCGATAGGGATTCCCAGAGCTTTGGCAACCAGCTAAAACGCCAGTCAAAGCCAGAGCAAAGAGGGCTGTCGTTAACTTTTTGGTACGCATAATTTTTTAGTGTCTTTAGTAGTAATCGAGAGGGTCAAGACCCTTGATAATGATCCTCCATAGTATTGAGTATAGCGTCCGATGATAGAAACTCAAGCCTTGAAGGTAGGATCAACAAACTTCGTAACAAACAAGGGGGGGCGTGTGCCCACAGACAAAAAGGGACCGTTAAAAAACGATCCCTTCGTGTCCGTTTTAGAAACGGGTGTGATTAGTTTTCGATGGCGTTAGCCACGAGCCCGTGACGAGCGGCCCAGCTCCAAGGATGAGCTAACCAATCGGCTAATTTTTCACGTTGTTCGGCCGTGATCATGTTGAGTTCTTGAGCGACGGTTAAGACGTTGCTGAAGTCAACCGCTTCGTGACATTCAACATGCTTTTCGTCCAAGAGCTTTAACGTTTCAGGAATCCCGAAACTCGTGATCGCCAAGGCGTCCGAGACGATACCGCCTTCTTCACGTACGGCGTCGATCGCGCTTAACAAGGAAATCCCCGTGGACAAGTGGTCTTCGATAATCAAGACGCGTTGGCCTTTGATGTTGGCCCCTTCGATGCAACTATGGTTGCCCCAGGTCTTGGGGGAGCGACGAATGAACACGTGAGGCTTACCTAAGCGATAGGCGAGCGCTGCAGCGTGAGACACACCCGCGCCTTCCATCCCGGCGATGACGTCGAATTCGAGGTGTAAACGATCGATCGTGCTGATCAACGTTTCGATGATGTCGCGCCAGCTCGCGGGGTAGCTGCACAGTAAGCGGTTATCCACATAGATCGGGGTGATTAAGCCCGACTTCAAGCGCATGGGCTGTTCCGTTAAGAAGCTAACAGCACCGTGATTCAAGAGGTGTTCAGCTAAGATGCGTTCAGCAATAGGGGAACGATACATTTTCTTTTCCTTCTTCAAAACTCGAGATTAAAGACGAATGGATTGAACCGTGGGGATACGGTCCGTTTCAGGATTGAACGGAGCCATCCCAATCGCACGACGACCATTTTCGGTAGCGATCTGAACGAGTTCATCGAAGTAGTCATAGCGGCAACCCGTGGCTAAGGTCATTAATTCGTGCCACATGTCACCACTGTTCCAAGGCACCATGGCGTCAGCGACGTTGTCAGTCCCTAAGGCGACGGTAATGCCCGCCGGCACCATTTCGTCTACTGGCGTCAACGAGTTATGCATCGGTAAGAGTTCTTCGGAGCGTGGTGTATCGATCCAAGCGGTCGGGCAGGTAATCATCATGACGTCGGCTTTCTTCATCAATGCGTAGAGACGTTGACGATAAGCGCTCGAGTGAGCGGCAATACTGATCCCGTGAATAGCGGCGACACGACCTTGCATCCCGTGTTCAATCGTCTTTTGGCAGAGCTGTTCGGTTTCGTACTCTAAGCTCTGATTGAACTGGTCCACGTGAACGTGCACCATCTTGCCTTTTTCTTTGGCTGTGCTAAGGATGATGTCAAAGGCTTCGTCTCCACGGCCCCAGTCGCGTTCGTCGCGCTTAGGAAGGGCGCCGATGATGTCCACCAAGTCCGCGCCGATATCGAACCATTCGCGAGCGTCTTGAGCAATCACACCCTTGAGGGTTTGGTTAGCGAACTTCACGGTCAATTGATCTTGGTAGTGTTCACGAGCACGAAGGCCAGCCTTGATGGCTCGATCGCCCGATTGCGGGTCAATATCGACGAAAGTCGCAACCCCCGTCACCCCTTGAGCAATCTGACGCTCAAAGAAAAGCGAGAAACGACGGTAGAAATCTTCTTCAGTCGATTCTCGCTTGAGTTGGTCTAAAGCGTCCCATTTTTGCTGGAGAGTGCAGGTGCGGCGCAAATGTAAAACGTTATCACTCAACGTATAAGCACGGTCTGCATGAGCGTGGGTATTAATCCAGCCCCCCGCTTTCATAATGGCGGGTTCGATCATTTCTCGAATTGTTGTTGCTTGGGAAGTCATTTGAGGTGTGCTCCGCAAAAAATGAATTAAAACACAATAAAGACGCCAAAAAAAAGACGCATTTCAAGGGAAAGCGTCCAGTGTGGTTCGGCTCTTAACCGCACATCGTTCGGATCAGAACGTTGTCCCTTGTTTTCAATGGGGAATTTTGCTCAAAACATCGAAATTCACGCTGGGCCAGCAGGATGAAAAACAAACTTTAGGATTTACCCCTAAGGCACTCAATCTTCCTCGGGACTGTAGGAGAGGGAGATTGAAGGCTTTTCACCCTTTAGGCGACAAAAGGTCGAAAAATTCTTGTTTTTCGAGCAAAATTTTATGAATTTTATAGACAAATAACAAAAAAAGGAAATTTATTTGTCGACAATATGTAACGAAATGTTATTTCGAGAAGTAATTCTTGAGGCGTTTGGACTCAAAACAGGCAGTGCCGATGAGTGCAAAGAGGGCCACGCCGCCGAGGATAAGGCTAGCGCGCATCCAGGGTTGTTCCATCATCATGCGGGTATGGGCCAATTGGAAGGCGGTATAGATCCATTCGCCGGCGATAACGAGCATCAGTAATTGGTGTAAGCGCAAAACGAAGCGTTTAGGGACGAACCACGTGAGTGCGATGACGACGGGTAAGATGGCGACAAACATTCCCCAACCGTGGAAGAGGAGGTGGGCGCCGAAGATGACCAAACTAAGGAAAGGAACGATCAAGAGCCACATAGTGTGTATAAGCCTTTAAAGAAGAACAACAAACGAAAAGGGGAAGCTCCCAGGGCAACGCTACTACTCGCGTTTGCGGGCATTAGGGTTACGGGGTTTTTCGGGCGCTTTAATGGTGCGCTCGTAATAGAGGTGTTTCAACACCAAAATCGGGTGTGTTAAGAGCAAGCGTGGGCCGGCAAAGCGCATGATTTTTCGGGCCTCTTCTTTGTAAAACGGTTTATAGCAATGGGTTTTACATTGGGCGCAGACGGGCTTTTTTTCTTGATACGGGCAGCGGCTCAGGCGATTCAAGGCGTAATCGAGGAAATCTTGGCAGTGCGGGCAGAGCTCATCGGATGTGCCATGTTTTTTCTGGCAATAGAGTTTCACCATGGCTTGCATGGTGATGGCCTCTTCGGTGAGTCGTGGCTTACTCAAGAGTTTCTCTTGTACTCGAGCGTCTTTGAGGAAAATCTTCAAGGGTCTTACTCCTTATCAGCGTGGCGGGGTGTCTACGTGGAGAGGCGGGATTATTGCCCTGCGCGTTCCCTATCACTATACAAAGATGCTTTGACCTTAACCACCCCCATTAGAGAGAGGGAATTAAAGAAAAAAAGGGCGAGAAATCTCAGTTGGAATTTCTAAAAATACTTTTGAAAAAGATGGACAAGATTCGGCTTTTTCTGCTTCAGTGGATCTATAGCAACATAAATTTTAAATTTATTCCTTCTTTGACTGCCAACACTGCCAGTTTGTGTGACAAATTGTGCCACCTCTTAGATTCTTAGAATCCTAGTAATTTCACAAGCAATGCTATTTTGTCAAGTGTCAAAAAACGAATAGTCCTTATTTTAACTAATGGTTAACGATAATCTACGTAGGGGATACTTTTATTATCTACGTGATTTATATGAAAATTTTTAGTTCTAAAATGGTGGTAATTCTTGCTTTTTGTTACAGGCAATGGTGTCTGTGAGGAGATCAGAAAGTAGGGCGCTCATCTCGTGACGAGTTGGGCGTGTTTTTGTTTTTAAAAGGGCCCCTGACTCATGAATAAAGTCTTTAAGGTTAAGTTTAATAAGAGCACTGGCGTGATGGCCGTGGTGTCTGAACTGGTACGTTCACTTTCCAAGCAGAACAAGGCACGTTTGGGTGCCCCTACGGGCATGACGTTAGGTCGACTTTTGAAGGTTGCGACGCTGAGTGTTTTGAGCCTGAGTGTGATGAATGCCTATGCAACCTACTCTGAAACCGTTAATGATCTCTATAAGGTTCAACGTGATAACGAGTCTGTTTTGGAATTCGGTTTACGAGGTATCGGGAATCAATTAAATAACGAGAATATTGATCAAGCTTGGTGGACCTCGCAACAAGGGGTCGCATATGTTTATGGGGGGCATAATACAATTGCTGCTAAGCCACCGAAGAAGCCTTTCCCTTTGTTAGCTACAACTATTTTTGGCTATCAAAATGTTTATAGTGCAGTTGATCCAGAATGGGGAAACGCTCATATAGCGGGTAAGTTAGAGGTGCCTAAAGATATTTTTACCAATGTTTTTGGGTCGTTTAACTTAGCCTCTTCAGGTAATGTGGTTTTAGGTCAGCAAAATGATGCTTCCAGCCCTAACGCACGTGGTTTAATTGTTGGTAAAAAGAATTTGCTTGAAGGCCATGACTCAACCATTGTTGGTATGGGTAACACACTCAAGTCGAGCAACGTTGTTGTCGTTGGTAATAGCATTATTGATAAAAGTACCTCTTCAGCTCACAACGTTTATGTGGGTGATGATATTTTGGTGGCCTCTCATGGTGGACTGGGTTCGGTTCCGCGAGGAGCTCGCTTTAATACCACGGTCATCGGCTCTAACATCAATTTAGAGAATGTAACCGATCATGTGAAAGGACTGACCATTGTTGGTTCGGATGTTCACCTCGATAATTACGAAGCAACTACTGCTCCAGATTTCTCCGGTGATGAGAAAGAACGTTTTGGGGATTTGGATAACAAGAATTATTTGACTGTTATTGGGGCAAACACAAGTTACAGCTTCAATCCGGATCGAACAGCTGGCTTTTCGCGTAATGCTCAAGGACAAGTTGCAGGTAAAAATTATCAATGGCAATCTTCACCGAAAACTGGTGTGATGGCTTTAGGTAATGGCGACGCACGTTATACCCGTATTACTGGGGTTGCTCCAGGGTTGATTGCTGAGGGCTCTACGGATGCGATTACGGGCTCTCAAATCCATGCTTTGTTTGTTCCAGTTAAGCTTTTGGGAGAAGCCGTCTCAGGCACTAATGGACTTGCGAAGTCGGAGTTGGGTCGTACACCTGAACCATTGTCCGTTCATAATGGCGATCAATTGACCTTAAAGATGGGTCGCAATATCGAAATGATCACGCCGGATGAATTCTCTCAAGCGGGTCCGAGTTTTTCGTTAGCCACCAAGGCCGATAGCGTTTTCAACTCGGCTACTTTCCGTAAAGACGGTGCTTATGAGGGCGACAATTTTGTAAAACTTAGCTCGACGGGTTTGGCGTTTAATATCCCTGAGCGTGCCCGTGGTGACAGTTCTGTAGCCAAGCCTGTGGTTTTGAGCGCAGATGCGAAGAACAATTTAATGTTCTCTACCTTACAGGATGCTTCTCAGGCTCAGAGTAGTATTGTGATTGGTAATGGGAGCACCATTAGTAGTGGGCGTGACAATGTCATGATTGGGCATGGTTTGGCATTTAATGACGTGTCACATGCTACTTTTGTTGGTTCGAATTTTGAAAAGTGGACTGGTGGTACATTATCTTCCCGTATTACTGCTTTAGGTGCTCGTATTTATATTGGTGAAGAGGCTGCTAATCAGTTGACAGACCCCGATTCAAATCGTCATAACCCCAATATTACTTATCTTGGTCATCGAGCTAATTTCCATGTGAAGGGTTCTAAGGGTTTTGATACTTATGAGTCCCAAGAATTAGATGGTGTTAACTACAAATGGCACAATCCTGACAAGGGCTTTTATAAGACGTCACGTGTGGATGTCTTGGCACTGAGCCATTATGATGACTTGCTCGACAATGGTGAGGCTATTGTTAAACGAGATCAAGTGTTGGGTACGCTCACTCGTATTCAGGGGGTTGCACCTGGTTTAGTTGCTCAAGGCTCGTCTGATGCGGTGACTGGGGACCAATTATGGACATTAACCCAGCCAATTACCGTGAAAAGTTCATTGACCAAGGGTACAAATGCTACGGCTGATGGCTCGGCAACTTTACGTGCTTCTCAGGCGTTAAATATTGAAGCAGGGCAAAACGTTCAATTGAAGTTAACGCCAGCTAAAGCTGATTCAGCCGCATTGATGAAGTTAGGTGTGAATCCTGAGTCGGTCTTCAAGACGACGACCTTGGCTGCTGACATCACCAAGCCGAAAGAAAAGTCAATGAAGGCCTCTCATGAAGGTTTGGCTTGGACAGATGGCCCAGTCTTACGCTTCAATGCTGAAAATAGCAACTTGGAATTTTCTTCGACAGAAATGCGCCAAGACTTCAACAACGTTAACGTTATTGGGTTAAAGACTCAGGTGCATGGTAATAACGCCGTTGTTCTTGGTAATCAAAGCAGTGCTAACGCAAATGCTGTGGCCTTAGGGTTTGGAGCTAATGCTGCCGAAGAAGGTGATGTTGCTTTAGGTGCAAATTCTGTTAGTACGCATAAGACTGACCATAAAACGACGGCTGGGATTGATCCTTATACCAACACGGTATTCGAGTCTGGTCTCTCCTTTAATGGCTTTGCTAATGGGAAAAAGGTCGCTGGTGTAGTATCCGTTGCTCCTCAGGGTGAATCACGTCGTATTCAAGGCGTGGCTGCGGGTTTAGTGAGTGCGGACTCTTTAGATGCAATCAATGGCTCTCAGCTCTATAAAGTCGCTGAAAAACTCGATCATGTTAAGGGTTGGACGCTTAAGACCCCCGAGCAAGGAAAGCAAGTTGCAGGAAGTGCCACGATTAGTGCTGATAAGGCTTTAGTGGCTCAAGCTGGTCGTAATTTAAAGACGACCCTTTCTGAACAAAATGGTGATAGTGTCCTAACGTTAGGCATGCTTGATGACGCTTCGTTAAAGAGCCTTGCTTTAGATAAAACGTCTGCTAACGAATCGGCTTCTTTAAATGGAGCTGGTTTATCGGTGAGTTCAGAAGATGCTGCTGCCATTTATGGCGCAACGGCTTTAAGCATTAAATCGGCAGGTTCAGAAGATGGCCTCGTTGCGAACAAAGATGGTTTATCGGTGAGCCATGGGGTTCAAAAGGCACAGTTGTCGAAGGATAAACTTCAGTTCACCAATGATGCTAAGAAGGCGGATATCGGTTTAGATACTGATGGTAACCTTGCGATCAGTGCACCTGCGGACGGTCGTTTAAAAATTAATGCTAAGAACATTGACTTTGTTAAACCCAGTGGTGTTGATGGTGCAATCAATATCTCGGGTTATCAGTTAACAGGCCTTAAAGAAGGCAAGATTCAAGCGGGTTCAACGGATGCCGTGACTGGCGGCCAAATTGCTGGTCTTAAAGAGTCGATTGAAACGGATATTACCTCACAGATGCAGCCAGTTACGGTGCAGACGAAAGATCAAAAATCTAAGTTTGAACTCGGGCATGGACAGGCGCCTGTCTCTTATACACATCTCCGAGCCCACGAGACCGTACTAGATCTCGTA
>CAMYAA010000015.1 GCA_947253615.1 uncultured Sutterellaceae bacterium | reverse complement strand
GATCTACACACTGCATATCGTCGGCAGCGTCAGATGTGTATAAGAGACAGACTGCTTCACGATTATGAGACGGCTCTCCCATCCCCATGAAGACGACCTTCTTGGTCGTCGGGCGTTGAGCACGCGCTAGGGCAACCTGAGCCACAATCTCCAAGTCCGACAATTGGCGCAAAAGGCCACCCTTTCCAGTCATACAGAATCGGCAGCCGACAGCGCATCCTAACTGGGAGGATACGCAAACACCTTGACGAGGAAGAAGCACCGACTCCACGGTTTTATTGTCCGAAAGTTGGACTAATAAACGCGCCGTTTCCGGTTCAGATCCAGGGTGCGTTGAACGGACACGAGCAACGGACTCTAAAAAAGCACGAATTCCTGGCACAGCCTCAATCACAGCTTTGGGCAGTGAGAGCTTCTTCGTATTTAACGCCGACCAATCCCCTAACCCCAACCAGGCACGCCAAAGTCGACGCTGGTGAGCAGCATTAGCCCCTAAGCTCGTGAGGTAGTCCTCGAGCATTTGAAGCGTTGGGAAGGGAGAAGTTAATAAAGCCGATATCGTCATAACGAGAGTAAATACGTTGAAAAGCTCTTAAAGAGTAATGGCGGATTTTAATCGTTTTAGCATAAGTCTGCGCCTTTTCGCGCCCCCTAAAACAAATCGGGACGCCAATGCGTCCCAACTCAGCTCAAGCTTTCTCTTTTGTTAGTGAAACAAAGACTCAAGTTCCGCCTCAGTTTTTGGCATAAAAATCGACTCTGGATAGCGAGCCACAATTCGTTCAAGTAAATCATAGACCGAGTCATCGATCCCGTAATGATCAATAACCTTGGCCTCTTTAAAGCATTCCATTAAAAAGACAGCGCGCAAATCCTTGGGCTGACTCATGGTGATAAAGGGCATCACAACCGCACTGGAGTATACCGTAAGGCACCAGAATGGATCTTGGCTTTCTAAAGCAGCTTTATTCTTCGGATTAAACCAATTGAACTCAAAAGGAAATGGACATTCTGGGTTCAAAACCTCGAAGCCTTGAGCACGATAATGATCCGTCGCCTCTTTGGTTTGCAACGGATGGGGAACGTACATCAACCCCTTTGCGTGCTGCGAAAAAACCGATCGGAGCTCGTCAATGAGATGGTCTTTATAGCAAATATAGGGACGAGACTTCCAATCCTGAGGATTCAGATCTTGAGTCCAAGGCATATCCAACCATTGATCGAAAAAGAGCATCCCAGGATGGATCTCGGGGAGTACATCACCAAAAGCCTGGTTCATAGCGTCCCAAACCGAGTGCATTTCAGGACGATCAAGCTTCCCTAAAGGAAAAACCGGGAACTTTACTCGTGCAAGTTCAGACTCAAACAAATAAACACCTTTCAGCTCCGGGTACATCTCGAAAGCCCGCGGCAAATAGGATCCCAACCCCTCATCAAGGCCATAAAGCTCCACCATTGGATTAACCCTTCGAACAATGCTAATGAGTTCTTGAGTTAAGGGATTTGGTGACCCAAAAATAATCTGATGATAGTCCGAGAGCCTAACAGCCTCAGTACTCTGATATTGAGTACGAGATAAAACTCGCGTCAAAACTCTTTTCTTCTTTCCTAAACCTAAAAGATAGTCTTGATAACCGTAATAACAATCCTGGAATTTTTTAGGATGGAGCACATCTCGCTTTTCTATCAGCTTTGTATATGCCGAAGCTAAACGATAAATACGGGCAAAACAACCCACTGCTTTTAACCACGTTAACCAACGAGTTTCTTGAGCAATTGGCGGTACCAAAACAAGGTCCACCACCTTGCCTTCATTTTCCGGAGCCTTCATAAAAGAGAGCGCAGCGAGTACCTGAAACTGTGTAACGCAGATAAAAAGTGACCGCATGGCTTAGATAATTCCTAAAATGACATCAGCGAAACGCCTATCTAATGGTGTGTCAATATCAAATCCTTCCACACTTCTCATTTCAAAACCCAAAGGATTGTCATTAAAACTCACTGGGCCTGCCAAAATATCTTTAACGGAGTTCACATAAACTGCCCCATTCACACGATAGTATTTCGGCATATCTTGACGGCGAATTGAGGAAGATCCCGACAAAAGAGCTGTCAATTGATGATTTTTATCCAATGTTCGCATCAAAACAGGGGACTCCATCACTGATGAAACCCCAGCAACGCCAACTTTATCGTGTTCCAAATAAAGTTCATAGGCCCCACGAATGGACTCCGGGGTCACAAACGGCTGTGTGGGTTGCAAAAGAATCACGTCCTCATAGACGTACCCCATGGAAGACAAGGTTTCAACCGTATGCTTTACAGCATCATACGTGGTTGCCGTATCGGTTGCGAGCTCGCTCGGACGGACAAAAGGCACCCAAGCACCAAACGTTTCTGCGGCCTCTTTGATTTCTTCGTCATCAGTAGAGACAACCACATCCGCATCAAGTCCTGCGGACAATGCCAATCGAACCACATACGAAATAAGAGGAAAGCCTCCTAATTCCACCAAGTTCTTACGAGGAATACCTTTACTACCACCACGAGCGGGAATAATCATTAGAACTTTTTTCATTGGAATTAGTCTCCAAACTTTAATCTTTTTTGTAATGGCGTCTGCCAAAACGCTTCAGTCTCAACAATACTCATAAACTTCTCGTCAGAGTGACCGTCTCCCCAATTAGACGACTCTAGACGACGCTCATTACGACTATTAATGGCCTCTAAGATATCGCACTCCTCGTAAGAGCTATGAGCAATGTTTTTTACGTCAGTTAGATTGTAACGACCATTTTGGCGCGTCCCTATATCGACGGTCGGAATCCCATAAACACAGGTTTCTCGAATCCCCGCCGAAGAGTTACCCACCATGACATCAGCATTAGCCAAGAGCGTCAAAAACGACATAAACCGAAGGGAAGGAATGACGCGAAAACGCGAGTCCCCTTCTAGCGCCTTGTACGCATACAGAATTTCTTCGTAACCCAAGTCATTATTGGGATAGATCACAACCCAATTGAGGCCACTCTTTTTCAGCGCTCCAACAAAGGATTGCGCCTGATGACCCACTTCTTTATATTCCGTTGTCGTTGGATGAAACAAAGCAATCCCGTAATGATCAAACGGGATAGCATAATGAGCCTTAACCTCAGCCAAATCTCCTTGTCGAGCCACAGCCATTGCATCCATATCGGGCGACCCAATCACAAAAATTCGATTGCTAGGCTCACCCAACTTCAATAACGTTTCTCGAGCCTCTTCATTAGCGACGAAATGCTCATTAGCTAACTTCGTAATCGAATGGCGCAACGATTCATCAATCGTGCCGGTAATCTCACCGCCCTCAATATGAGCCAAGCGAATATGGTTCAAAGAAGCAACAAGCGCCCCAGCCATAGCTTCCAATCGGTCACCATGAACCACAATCATATCCGGCTCAACATGCTCAACGTAACGAGAAAAGCTTGTCACGATAGTCCCTAGCTTCACGCTCATCGAAGCTCGAGGCGCGTAGGAGCTATAGTCCACAAACGTATGCTTAAAGCCATAGCGTTCCACAGCAAGATACGTACTCCCGTGCTCTTTGGAAAGATGCATCCCCGTCACGTAAACATAGAGATCAAACCGTGGATCTTTATCAAGCGCTTGAAGCAAACTCAAGAGCTTTCCAAAATCAGCACGGGTTCCCGTCAGAAAAACTAATTTTTTAGGAGATGCATTGGTCATTTACAAACCCTCGGAAATCATTTCTGGCGACAAGTGCTCATCGAGCGCAATATCGCATGAGGCATGTTTACCCAAAATGGACTCATAGTGCTCAGCCAAAATCGGCCCCGTACCCGGACGTTTAACCCAAAGGTTATCCTTAGTAAAGAGTTCACCCTTTTTAATGGGTTTAATACTGACCACGGTTGCAAAAGCAAAATCAATCGTCACTTGCTCTTCGGGTAATGCTTCTTTCTTGCCACCACGCATTAAAGGAATATCGTGAGCAGCTTGAATGAGCTCACCCAAAGCATTTTCATCCATCGAACAAACAATATCAGGACCTTGACGTGTCATCACATCCGTGTAGTGACGTTCGACCAACGAAGCGCCAAGCGTAATGGCTGCCATGGCCGCGGCGTTACTACAGGTATGATCCGAAAGCCCAACAGGCACACCAGGGAACGCTTCCATCAATTGCTGCATAGCACCCAAGCGAACTTGAGCAGGTTGTGTTGGGTAGAGATTCGTCGTGTGCATCAAGGCATATTGAACTCCACGACGCTCAAGAATGTTGACAGTTTTTTCAACCGCTTTGAGGTCATTCATCCCCGTCGAGACAATCATAGGTTTCCCAAAAGAAGCCACATGATCAATCAACGGATGATTATTCATTTCCCCTGAACCAATCTTGTACGCAGCCACGCCAAACGCTTCCAAGCGGTCAGCTGCTGCTCGCGAAAATGGCGTGCTTAAAAACACCATCCCTAAAGATTCGACGTACTGTTTAAATTCCAGCTCTTCCTCTTCAGAAAGAGCACATTGGGCCATGATGTCATAGATCGATATATCCGCATTCCCAGGAATGACGGATTTAGCAACATGACTCATCTCGTCTTCAACAATGTGCGTTTGATGCTTAATCAACTTAGCGCCCGCTCGATAAGCAGACAAAGCCATGGCTTTAGCCACTTCTATGGAGCCATTGTGATTAATGCCAATTTCTGGGATAACCAGTGGCGATTCTGGAGAAACAATAATCGAGCCAATCTTCATGAGTACACCTAGGACATGAGTTTATGGCTCGGAGTATAGACAATTCGCGAGAGAAAGTCGGGAAAGATAGTAGAGATATAAGGATTCGTAACAGGTTCAATGATGGTTACTTAAAAACGCTTTGTAATGCCTTAATTAAATCCTGAGTCCAGCTTTCATTGGTCACTCGTGATGGGACAGGAAGTCCTATGACAACACCAGCACTACGTCGCTGAATCCACGTTTTAAGACGCCCATCAAGCAAAGAGTGCCCTCTTTCCAACGGAGACTTCCACTCTAAGCTTGCGTCAACACCCTCAAAAGCCTCCCAAAGTACGCTCGAAAAGAAAACCAAAACCTGGGGCTCGTGTTCCAACAAATAACGTTGTAGTAGATCCTTATGATCGATAAGTTGTGGAATGCGTTGAGGCCCATGAGAAGGTCCTTCCCACGCCTCTGGCCAGGCCACTTGATTAACCTCAGCAGCCTTTAAATCCAAGCCTCCCTTCTGCAGCCATTGTTTAGCCGTTAAAACAACAGAGGGCTTCTCCAAGATATCTGGCGGGAAAACCAAAAGCACTCGAACCTTCTCTTCGTGAGGCTTCTTTTTTGCCGTACGACGAGAAGGCTTTGCTTCCGTGCTCTTCGTTGCTGATCCCTTAGGCATCGATCTCTAATTCCTTGATCTTACGCGTCACGGTATTACGTCCCACTCCAAGCTTTTCTGCCGTCTCTTGGCGAGAACCATGACACGACTCCAGCGTTGTTGAGAAAACCACGCGTTCGAATTCGGTATTAAAGGTATCCCACAACCCCGTCTTCCCATCAATTAAGGCTTTAGAAAGCTCCGTTTTTAACGATTCTTTCCAAGAGGATGAGGGGCGTCCTACGTTGATCGACCCCATATCATTAGCATCCATCGTATCCACGCGTGGAGCAGCGATGAATTCTTCATCACGCAAAGGCTCAAAGGCATCGGGCGGCAAATCGTTAACTGTCACCACTTTCGCCGGCGCCATCACGGTCAACCAGCGGCATAAGTTCTCTAATTGACGAATATTGCCTGGGAACGGACACGCCTTTTCAAGCACTTCACGGGCCTCAGGCGACAACACCTTCGGTTCCACATTCAATTCAGTCGCCGCTAAGGCCAAGAAATGCTCCGCCAAAGGCCCAATATCTTCACGACGTTCACGCAAAGACGGAAGACGTAAACGAATCACGTTTAAACGATGATATAAGTCTTCGCGGAACTGTCCCTGACGCACACGCTCTTCCAAATTACGGTTCGTCGCCGCAATCACACGAACGTCTGCATGAATGGGCTGATGACCACCCACACGATAGAACGTTCCATTGCTCAAAACACGCAACAAAGCGGTCTGCAATTCCATCGGCATTTCACCGATTTCATCTAAAAAAATCGTCCCGCCTTGGGCCTGTTCAAAACGCCCTAAACGCTGAGCACTCGCCCCCGTAAAGGCCCCTTTCTCGTGTCCGAATAATTCACTTTCGAGAAGTTCGCGAGGAATAGCCCCCATATTGATCGCAATAAAAGGAGCTTTGGCGCGCTGGCTGTGCTGCCAAATAGAACGAGCAATCACTTCCTTACCCGTCCCACTTTCCCCCGTCACAAGAACGGTCACATTACTCTGGGAAAGACGACCAATGGCACGAAAAACGTCCTGCATGGCCGCGGCACGGCCAATCAACGTCGGCGCATCGGATTTCGGCGCCTTGCCATTAACAGCATTTTCTTTTTCATAAGCCTCGCGCTTACGCAAACTTTCTTCTTTCGCGCGTGCAATCAATTCCAAAGCGGTCGCCAATTCAAAAGGCTTTGCTAAATAATCAAATGCCCCGCCTTGAAACGCCGACACCGCGCTATCCAAGTCCGAGAAAGCCGTCATGATAATGACCGCGACGTCCGGATGATTGGCTTTCACCCAAGCGAGCAAATCCGTCCCGGAAAGTCCTGGCATACGAATATCGCTCACAAGCACGGCGGGTTCTTCAAGCTCCATATGCTTTTGAACATCTAAAGCGTTATCAAATAAACGAACGCTTTCGCCCGCACGCGTTAAAGCACGTTCTAACACCCAACGAATGGATTTATCATCATCAACGACCCAAATCGGGGATGCAGTATCTAACGGTTTCATTTCAACTCTCCTCTTTGGGGTCATTCAGTGCGTTTCTTACGCTCTGGCAAAGGCAAAATCACCTTAAAGCACGTGTGGCCAGGATGGCTATCAACACTCAACGTGCCACCGGCTTGATGAACAAAGGTCTGAACCAAGGAAAGGCCCAAGCCCGTTCCATCGGCGCGTCCCGTCACCAAGGGGTAAAAGATCTTGTCCTTAATCTCAGCCTTAATCCCAGGGCCGTTATCCACGATATCCACCGCTAAAGCCTGACGAACACGGTTATTACCCACGAGTGCGTCACGCACTAAACGGGTTTTCATCAGGATGGTTTTAGGTCCCTCGAGTGGATAATCAGACTCCAATAGGGCTTGAGCAGCGTTTTGCACTAAATTCAAAAATACTTGCGTTAAACGCGATTTGTCCGCTTGAATCGCCGGGGCAGAAATGTCGTAATCTCGGTCAAGACGAACCTTATCCCCGTATTCAAGCTTCACTAAACTTTTCACATGTTCGAGCAATTCATGCACGTTGACGAGCTCATCATTTTTGGGCGTTCGATATGGCGCCAAGAAGCGATCCACTAGACTCTGAAGGCGCCCCACTTCTTCAATGATGATTTGCGTGCATTCTTTATCCGCTGGGTCGGACAAAACCGCTTCGAGGAGCTGTGCCGCCCCACGAATACCCCCTAACGGATTTTTAATTTCGTGGGCTAAATTGCGAAGAATCTCACGATTGGCTTCCAAGAGCTTGGCGCCCATTTCGTCACGTTCAAGTTGAAGGGTATCTTCAATCGGAATGATTTCAATGAGTAAATATTCAAGCGAAGGATCACACCCCTCGACCGTCTCAATCATCGAAGAAGCCAGCGGTACTAGCGTTACTCGAGAACGAAGTGGAGAGCGCACGCCGCCGGGCAAATACCGCTCCAAACTCACCTCTGCGAGGCTCGATCGTTCAGAGCCTTCACGTCCCACAAACCACGAACTCGCCTCGGGTAAAACTTCACCAACCGATAAATCAATCAACCCTTTACGAGGTCGACCGATCAACCCTTCCGCCGCTCGATTCGCCCAAAACACCACCCCGCGTCCGTTCACGATTAATAAAGCGGTCGCCAAACTGTCCCACGCCTCGAGGGTTGGAGAGCTTTTCGTTGTTGTCATGGGGGCACTCATGGATCGAAACTTGCAAAAAAAGGGAGTAAAAGACGCTAATTTGAGCGCTTCGACTCCCTTTCGAACGTAACTAACTAGACGTAGCCGAGGCTCACTTCATTAGAGCGAGTAGTACAAGTCAAAGTCAAGAGCAGTTACAGCCATACGGGCACGCGTGACTTCCTTCATCTTCAACTCGATATAAGCATCAATGAATTCGTCGCTAAACACACCACCGCGCGTTAAGAATTCACGGTCACGATCCAAATAACCTAAGGCTTCGTCTAACGAGGCGCAAACGGTCGGGATCTTGGCGTTTTCTTCAGGCGGTAAATCATAAAGATTCTTCGTCGCGGCTTCACCCGGATCGATACGGTTCTGGATACCGTCCAAACCAGCCATCAACAAGGCGGCAAAGCCTAAGTAGGAGTTGCAAAGCGGGTCCGGGAAGCGCACTTCAATACGACGAGCCTTCGGATTCGTCACGTGAGGAATACGGATCGAAGCAGAACGGTTGCAGGAGGAGTAAGCCAACTTCACCGGCGCTTCAAAGCCAGGCACTAAACGACGATAGGAGTTGATCCCTGGGTTCGTAATTGCGTTCAAGGCACGAGCATGCTTGATGATCCCACCAATGTAGAACAAGGCGGTTTCAGACAAACCAGCATAGCCGTTACCGTTAAAGAGGTTCACGCCATCCTTCCAAATGGACTGGTGAACGTGCATGCCCGAGCCATTATCGCCTTCAACGGGCTTAGGCATAAAGGTAGCCGTCTTGCCATAAGCAGCAGCGACGTTATGAACCGTGTACTTGAGAATCTGCGTCCAGTCAGCGCGTTCGATCAACGTGCTAAAGCGCGTACCGATTTCGCACTGGCCAGCACCACCCACTTCGTGGTGATGAATTTCAGTAGGAACACCCTGCTGTTCAAGCAACGTGCACATTTCAGCACGAATGTCGACCAAACTGTCTACCGGAGACACAGGGAAGTAACCACCCTTCATGCGATTGCGGTGACCTAAGTTGCCACCTTCAAACTGCTTGCCAGAAGACCACGGTGCTTCTTCGCTATCGATTTCGAACGAAGACTTACCAGCACCATGTTCCCAACGAATGCCGTCGAAAATAAAGAATTCAGGTTCCGGACCAAAGTAGGCCGTGTCACCAATCCCCGTGGATTCTAAATAAGCCTGAGCGCGACGAGCGATCGTACGCGGGTCACGGTCGTAGCCCTTGCCCGTGTTCGGTTCATGCACATCGCACTGGAGAACCAACGTGTTGGCCTCTCGGAACGGGTCCATGCGAGCCGTGTTCGGGTCCGGCATTAAAAGCATGTCGGAGGCTTCAATTCCACGCCAACCGCTGAAGGACGAACCGTCAAAAGGCTGCCCCATTTCAAAGGTATCTTCGTTAACCACATGGGCAGGCACGCTCACATGCATTTCTTTGCCGAGCATGTCCGTGACGTGAAAGTCAACATACTTTACGTCATTGTCCTTGATCATCTCTAAGACATCAGCAGGGGTGGTGGTCGTCATGTTGTGTTCTCCTAAAAGGCTGGTTTCATCAGCACTAAGAAATCAGTAACGAGAAAATTCAATAAGCGTTCTCTTACGCCATGCAAATAGTGTTGCAACTATCGTGCCAAAACAAAAACACGCCTTAAATCGCCCTTTATTTCAGCCATGTCGAGGAGTCTGCTCTAATTTAGAGCCTGTCTCTTATACACATCTCCGAGCCCACGAGACCGTACTAGATCTC
>CAMYAA010000014.1 GCA_947253615.1 uncultured Sutterellaceae bacterium | reverse complement strand
CGAGATCTAGTACGGTCTCGTGGGCTCGGAGATGTGTATAAGAGACAGACCAAATTTTATTGGATCTGACAATTTTGCCTCATTCGCTGAGGCTTAGGTATAACTTGAATTTGGTATTTTATTTTTTCCAGTGACCTTGAACGAGTACAACTCGATAGCCTTCCGGGTCTTCAAAGGTGGCTACACCGCTATCAGCATAGAGTTGCGGTGGGGTGATTTGCGAGAAACCCGCTTGGAACAAATTCTTTAAAAGCGTTTCCCATTGTTGAGGATCTTCCACGCAAAAGACGAAGAAGTGATCGGTCGTCGGGGCAGGAGGCACAATGGCGCCGTCGCGACGACGGGAGAATTCAAACTGATAGGGCCAATCTTTGTGACCGACAATGACACCATCCCAACCTTGTTGAGCTTCGTAGCGGTCGAGCACTTCAAAGCCTAACCCTTCGCAATAAAAACGTAAAACATTCTCAAGATTGTTGGTCGGACGCGAGAGTCGTAATTTAGAGATGGTTTGCATAATGGCTCCTTTTGGTCAAATGCCGTTACTATCCATTATGAACTTTATTCTTCGAAGGTGCTCATCATCTAAGGGATAGTCATAGAATAAAGGGATACTCATTTTTTTCGAGGAGACCAATACATGTCTTTTACTTTACCGAAGTTAACCGCTCAGGTTCGTCCTTGTCTTTACGGCCAAGAAGAAGGCGCCGTGAAGATCTTAGGGGTCTATCGTGATGAAAATAAGGCTCCGGTGATTACGCGCTCGCTCGAGCCGTATGCCGACTGTATTCGTCGTCGTATGGATCAAGGCATTTTTAAGGCGAATGCGGGTGAAGTTTGGGTTTTTGGTAAAGATGAACCCGTCGTTGTAGTCGGTTTGGGCGATCGCGCCAAGGCCGATGGCGACGTGTTAGTGGATGCGATGGACAAGGCCGTGAAGGCCGTTAAGTCTTGGGCCAAAACCATTGCACTTTATGCGATTGAATGGAAGCCGAAGGCTTGTGCTTGCTTACATCTTCCTCGTTTATTCAGTCAGGTGGCGCTCAATGCGTTGACCGATCGCATCACGATGAAGCGTCAAGACAAGGACGATTGCGCTGTTGAAACGTTCTTGTGGATGTGTGATGAAGTCACGCCAGAATTAGAAACCTTATTAAAGGAAGGCGCGGCGACGGCTTACGCCAAGAAAATCACGCGTTGGTTGGCCGACTTGCCCGCCAATGTGGCAACGCCAACTTTCTTGGGTGAAGCGGCTTTAGCCTTGGCTGAACGCCATGAAGGTTTGAAGGTCCAAGTCTTTGGTCTTGAAGAAATTCGTGCGATGAAGATGGGCTCCTTCTTAGCGGTGGCTCAAGGAAGTGTTCAAGAACCCCGCTTTATCGTGATGAAGTACGAGGGTGCCAAGTCGGATAAGGCTCCTGTGGCTTTGGTCGGTAAGGGCATTACCTTTGATGCGGGTGGTATTTCCTTAAAGCCTGCAGCCAACATGTGGGACATGACCTACGACATGTGTGGCGCGGCGAGCGTGATTGGCACGATGGCGGGTATTGCCGAGCTTGGCCTCGCGAAGAACGTCTTGGGGGTGGTTGCTGCTTGCGAAAACTTACCTTCGGGTTCGGCTGTGAAGCCTGGTGACGTCGTGACCTCGATGTCGGGTCGTACGATTGAAATTCTTAATACGGACGCGGAAGGCCGTTTAGTCTTGGCGGATGCGTTGACCTGGACCGTTCAACAAAAGCCTGAATTAATTGTGGATATGGCCACGTTAACGGGTGCGTGCTGTATTGCGTTAGGCGCACCTTATAACGGGTTGTTCACCAATGTTGAAGGGCTTCGCAAGGAATTAATTGACGCTGGTATGCGCGCTCGTGACGAAGCGTGGCCGATGCCAGTGGGTCCGAAGTATTTGAAGTTGATGGATTCGGTTGTGGCCGATATTGCCAATATGGCCTCTAAGCGTGATGGTGGCGCTTCGAGCGCGGCGGCGTTCTTAGAAACCTTTGCTGAAGATGTGCCTTGGGCTCACTTTGACATTGCCGCGACGGCGAATGTCGGTGGCATGAAGCGCTATGCAACGGGTCGTCCGGTGGGGCTCTTAATGGAGTTCCTGTTGGCGCACGCTTAATGACCTAAAAGTAGGCGATAATTGAGACACTATGAAGAAGATTGATTTTCATCATCACGTCAAAGATCGCCTGAGCTACGCCTGCGCCGTTGTTAAAACGGTGCGGGAGCGTGGCTTAACGGTGGCTCTCTGGAGTACGGACAAGGCTAGATTGTCGATTGTCGACAATTATTTGTGGGAGCTCGATCCTTATCGATTTCTCCCTCATGCGTTTGTCGGTTCACCAGAGGCTGCTTCCTCGCCGATATTACTTGCGGAAGATTTGGAGCAGCTCAATGGCCAAGTTTTGATTTTGTTAGACGATCAACTCCCGCCCGCGTGGGAAAAAGAGTTTGATCGTTTTGAACGAATTGTTGATATTGTTGGGCTCGACGCGAATGAGGTTGAAGCCTCTCGCTTGCGCTGGACGGCTTATAAGGCGGCTGGTGTTGAGCTTGAAGCTTATAACCGCGAATCGTAAAAAGCCACACGAGAGGGAGCGAAGACGATGATTACTTTAATGAAAAAGGCCCCGTGGGATTGGGAGGAATTGCTCCCGATGCTCGAGCGCTTAGAGAATCCGCCAACGATCCGTGAGGGCGTTCCTAACAAGCAGCATGACTATACGCATACGAAAAAGGATGTGTCGGTGAGCAGGGACGACGCTTCCTTGACGCGTTACTTAGAAGAAGCGCAGGCTTTAAAAGTCTCGTTAGCTAAATTGGATGAGGCCGATCGTCGTCAGCTTTTGGCGGACTTGGCGCCGATTATCCAAGGCTACATTGATGAGCAGTTGAGCATGACGATTGAGGCGGCGGTTTCGAATGCGTTAGTTCGAATTCGCCAGGATTTGTCGCGTTCGACGAGTTTGATTACGGTTGAAGCCATTAAACGTGCGATTGATCAAGTGGATTTATCGCGCTATGAAAAATCTTAAAGACATGAATCCCTACGTAACAGAAGGGATTGTGCGAAAATAACACATAAACCAAGGTGGACCTCTGATTTTCGATGAGAGTCAGAGGGTTTTATTTCTATATTTAGACGTTCCAGACATGACGCAATTGAATACGCAAGAACTCGCTAAAAGTTTTGATCCTAATGAGATTGAAGCACGTTGGTATCCCATTTGGGAAAAACGCGGTTACTTTAAGGCTGGGCTTGATCCGAAAAAGCCAAGTTTCGCTATCCAACTCCCCCCGCCGAACATCACGGGGATTTTGCATATGGGGCACGCGTTTAACCAGACGGTGATGGATACGTTAACGCGCTTCCATCGCATGGACGGTTACAACACGGTGTGGATTCCGGGGACTGACCATGCTGGGATTGCCACGCAGATTGTGGTGGAACGTAAGTTGGAATCCCAAGGGATTAGTCTCAAAGACCTTTCCCGTGAAGACTTCATTGCGAAGGTTTGGGAATGGCAGAAATTCTCGGGCGGCACGATTTTGTCGCAGATGCGTCGTTTGGGCGACAGCGTTGACTGGGATCGCACGTACTTCACGATGGATGACAAGTTGTCCAAGGTCGTCTTGGAAACGTTCGTTCGTTTGTATGAAGAAGGCTTGATCTATCGCGGTAACCGTTTAGTGAACTGGGACCCGAAGTTACAGTCCGCCGTGTCTGACTTGGAAGTCGAAAGCGAAGAAGCCGATGGTCACTTGTGGGAAATTCGTTACCCCGGGGCTGATGGTTCGGAAGGCGTAATCGTTGCGACGACGCGTCCGGAAACGCTCTTTGGTGACCAAGCCGTGGCTGTGAATCCTGAAGACGAACGTTATACGGCGTTAGTGGGTAAGACCTTGAAGTTGCCGTTAACCGATCGCGAAATTCCGGTGATTGCTGACAGCTATGTGGATCGTGAATTTGGTTCGGGCTGTGTGAAGATCACGCCAGCGCATGACTTCAACGACTTTGAAGTGGGTCGTCGTCATAACTTGGCCATGTTAAACGTCTTAACGAAGACGGCGCACATGAACGAAAATGTGCCTGAAAAGTATCGTGGCATGGATCGTTATGAATGCCGTAAGGCCGTGGTGGCGGACTTAGAAGCCGCTGGCTTATTGGTCGGCATCAAGAAGCATCGCCATATGGTTCCTCGTGTCGCTCGTACGGGTGAAATCGTTGAACCGATGCTCTCTGAACAGTGGTACATGGCCATGAGCAAGCCCGCGCCTGAAGGCACGTTGCAACCGGGCCGTAGTATTGCTGAAGTGGGCTTGGAAGCCGTTGAATCGGGTGAAGTGAACATCTTCCCGAAGGAATGGCGCGGTGTTTATCGTCAATGGTTGGAAAACATTCAAGACTGGTGTATTTCCCGTCAGTTGCTTTGGGGTCATCAGATCCCGGCGTGGTACGACGAAGCTGGTAACGTTTATGTGGCTCGCTCCGAAGAAGAAGCCCAAGCGCAAGCTGGTGAAGGCGTTAAGTTAACGCGTGATCCTGACGTGCTCGATACGTGGTTCTCTTCCGCGATGGTCCCGTTCTCCACCTTAGGTTGGCCTCAGCCTGAGGGCGACGATAAGACCGCTTATGACCTTTACTTACCAAGCTCGGTCTTGGTGACGGGTTACGACATTATCTTCTTCTGGGTGGCTCGTATGGTCATGATGACCAAGCATTTCACGGGTCGTGTGCCGTTCAATAACGTGTACATTCACGGTTTAGTGCGTGACGCTGAAGGTAAGAAGATGTCGAAGTCCGAAGGCAATACTTTGGACCCGTTAGACATTATTCAAGGGATTGACTTAGAAGCCTTGGTGAAGAAGAACACCACGGGTTTACGTCAGCCTGAAAAGGCCCCGCAGGTCGAAAAGAAATTGCGTCGCAACTACCCTGAAGGGATTGCTGCTCATGGCGCTGACGCCTTGCGTTTCACGATGGCGGCTTATGCCACGTTGGGTCGCAATGTGAACTTCGACTTGAAGCGTGCTGAAGGGTATCGTAACTTCTGCACGAAGTTATGGAATGCTACGCGTTTCGTGATGATGAATGTTGAAGGTAAGGATTGTGGTTTTGGTGCGGACGCTCAAAAGCCGATGACCTTTAGCCAGGTGGATCGTTGGATCGAATCCGAACTTCAACGTACGATTGCTGAAGTTCGCCAGGCCTATGCTGACTTCCGTTTAGACGTTGCTGCTAATGCGATCTACTCCTTCCTTTGGAACGAATACTGTGACTGGTACTTGGAATTGACCAAGGTTCAGTTGAAGTCGGACGATGAGGCGGTTTGCCGCGCTACGCGCCACACCTTGGTGTCCGTGTTGGAAACGGTTTTACGTTTAGCCCATCCGATTATGCCGTTTATCACCGAAGAACTTTGGCAGAAGGTCGCCTTAGTGGCGGGCGTTCGCGAAGAAGGTGATGAACAGTCGATCATGGTGCAGAGCTATCCGAAGGCTGATCAACCCATTGACGAAAAGGCGGTTGAATTTACTGCGTTAGTGAAGTCGATGATTGATGCGATTCGTAACCTTCGTGGTGAAATGAAGTTGTCGCCCTCGGAACGTTTACCGTTAATGATTGAAGGCGATGCCCAGACTTGCGAAGCTGTGGCTCCGTACTTACAAGCGTTAGCTCGCTTGTCAGCGGTGGAACACGTCGACAGCGTTGAAGCTGTTAATGAAGGGGCGATTGCACCAGTGGCTATCGTGGGTAACTTCAAGTTAATGCTCAAGGTGGAAATCGACTTGGCGGCCGAACGTGAACGTTTAACGAAGGAAGTTGAACGCTTAACGGGTGAAGTCAAGAAGTGCGAAACGAAGTTGGGTAATGAGTCCTTCGTGGCTCGTGCGCCAGCGACGGTTGTCGAGACTGAACGTCAGCGTTTAGCAGAGTTTTCTGCTTTGTTGATTAAAGTTAAAGAGCAGCTCGAACGTTTGCCTAAGGCATAAACCTTAGAGAATAAAGCGCTCACGCCCATCGAGGTTCATAAGACTTTGGTGGGCGTGATTTTTTTTGCTTGTCAGTGAGGAATCTCTCAGGTGATAATGAATCTAGCCAACGATAAATTCGTTTCGTGGTGAACGGACTTACAGCAATGAACAATGACCAGGTTGATTGCCGTAAGTTTCTCCAAGGACCAAAAAGGAGACTCGCTTATGTCGATTGTTGACATTGTTATTAAAGCTATCAATGAGAAGAAAGCCTTGAGCTTTTCCTACCACGGTTTCGAACGCGTGGTTTCTCCCTTTGCTGTGGGTGTGAATCCCGTTAATGAAATCAAGATGATTGGCTATCAAACGGAAGGTGGCAGTAATTCGGGCGTAACGAAGAAGTTGCGCTTTTTTGCTGTTGAAGACATGATGGGCCCAGAACTTTGTGATGCTCCGATTGTTGCGCCTTGCGATGCTTGCAAAGCGACCTTCAAGGAAATAGCTACCGTTTACGCTCAAGTTGAGTAAAGAAAAGGCGGTTGATCTTGACAGAATCCCCGAGATGGTTCGGGGATTTCTTTATTCCATAAAACAAAACCACGCTCGAAAGCGTGGTTTTGGCGTACTTAAGCGTGAGTAGTATTAGTCAGGCTTCTTACTGTCCAACCCAGAGAGGTTGTCCACCCCAACGCGTTCTTCCACTTCCAAGTTGGATTCTGCGCGGGAACCTTCCCAATAAACGGCATTGTCGATACCCAAACGTTCCGGGTGGAACACAGGATTCACCCCTAAACGACGCTGAGCTTCGTAGTCTCGCAAAGCTTTGAGAGCAGGCTTTTGTAAGAGGATGATGGCGATAATGTTTAACCAAGCCATCATGCCCACGCCCACGTCAGCCATGGACCAGATTAACGAAGAAGAACGGATTGCACCGAAGGACACCGTTAAGATGAAGATGGCCTTACAGATCGTCATGACGAACGGGCGCTTGAGATAACGGTTTAAGTAAGCGACGTTCGTTTCAGCCATGTAGTAGTAACCGAGAATGGTCGTGAAGGCAAAGAAGAAAATCGTAATGCCAATGAACGGACCACCCCAGCCCGGCATGATTTGGTTAATGGCTTCTTGCGTGTAAACCGGCCCAGGAATTTCGCCAGGAAGGCCTTGGTGACGGAACACCCCTTGAGCGTCGATTAAGTTATACATCCCCGTCATGAGGATCATGAAACCCGTGGCCGAGCAAACAAAGAGCGTGTCGATATAAACCGAGAAGGCCTGCACTAAACCTTGCTTAGCAGGGTGGGAAACGGCAGCAGCCGACGAGGCGTGTGGGCCCGTCCCTTGACCGGCTTCGTTGGAGTAAATCCCGCGCTTAACCCCCCAGGCAATGGCTGCACCCATCATGCCGCCGGCAATCGGACCCGCGCCAAAAGCGCTATCGATGATGAGTTTGAAGGTGGCAGGAATCTGTTCGTAGTTAATGCCGACCACGATCAAGGCTACCACGATGTAGGCCTGAGCCATGAAAGGCACGACGATCGTTGCGACGTTGGCAATACGGCGTAAGCCCCCGACGATCACGAACGTTAAAATCGAGCCGACAACGGCGGCCGTGATTTCAGGACGAATGTTGAATGCATTGGTCCAGGCTAGAGCGATGGAGTTACTTTGAACGCCAGGGCAGAAGAAGACCGAAGCCGCAATCGTAACGATGGCGAACATCCACGCAAAGAAGCGGGACTTCAAACCGCGTTCGATATAGAACGCAGGGCCACCGCGATATTGGCCTTCAATTTGTTCTTTATAAATCTGACCTAAGGTCGATTCGATAAAGGCTGAGGAGGCACCGAGTAAGGCCATGACCCACATCCAGAAGAGGGCACCAGGACCCCCAAAGGCAATGGCGGTGGCCACACCGGCAATGTTACCCGTCCCAACGCGACCAGCGAGCGTTAAGGAGAGGGCTTGGAAACTCGATAAACCAATTTCCCCTTCGCGTTTTTGGAAGAGGAGGCGCCACATTTCAGGAACCATACGAATCTGAACGAATCGGGTTCGCAACGAAAATAAAAGTCCGGCGCATAAGCACAGGCCGACTAAAACAGGCGACCAAATATAGCCATTGAGGGCATCTACAAATTTTTCCATGATCGTTCTTCTTTTTAGGGGGTTGTGGGGCCAAAATTGGGCGCTAGTTTTTTTTTAGAAAGAAAAACGCAGAAAACCTTGTGGTAAGGTTTCTGCGTTTGACTTAGGTATTACAAGGCACGTTGAGCAAAAATCGATTCCCAGCGCTCGACTTGATATTTAACCTGGTTAGGAGCCGTCCCACCTAAGTGGTCACGCGCTTTAACCGAGCCTTCGAGCTTGAGCACTTCGTAGACGTCGCCCTTAATAATCGGGCTAAAGCCTTGAAGCACATCAAGCGGAAGATCTTCTAAACCACAGTTACGGTTGGAAGCTTCGCGAACGACCTGACCGACAATGTCGTGAGCCGTACGGAAAGGCATACCACCGCGGACCAAGTAGTCCGCTAAGTCCGTAGCCGTAGGATAGCCAGCTTGTGCAGCCTGATGCATAGCATCGGTGTTGGCTTCAACACCAGCCATCATGTCGCAGAAGGCACGTAACGTATCCTTGACCGTATCCACGGCGTCAAAGACCGGTTCCTTGTCTTCCTGGAAGTCCTTGTTGTAAGCCAACGGCGTACCCTTCATGAGTGTGAGCATGGCCGTTAAGTCACCATACACACGACCCGTTTTACCGCGAGCGGTTTCAGGAACGTCAGGGTTCTTCTTCTGCGGCATGATCGAGCTGCCCGTCGTGAAGCGATCGGGTAACTTGATAAACGAGAAGCGTTGGCTCATCCAGATGATCAATTCTTCGGATAAGCGAGAAATGTGCATCATGATCAAGGAGGCACAAGCACAGAATTCAATAGCGAAGTCGCGGTCAGACACCGCGTCTAACGAGTTTTGGCAAACCGCTTGGAAGCCCAATAATTCAGCCGTTAATTCACGCTTGATCGGATAGGTGGTGCCCGCTAAAGCAGCAGCCCCTAAAGGCGAGCGGTTGACGCGGGAGCGGCAGTCTAAAAGACGTTCGCGATCGCGTTCAAACATTTCAACGTAGGCTAAGAGGTGATGACCAAAGGTTACCGGCTGAGCCACTTGCATGTGGGTGAAACCCGGCATGATCGTGTCGGCATAGCGCTTCGCTTGAGCGACCAAAACTTCTTGGAGTTGTTCCAAGCGAGCCAAGATAATGTCGATTTCTTCACGGAGGTAAAGGCGAATGTCGGTTGCCACTTGGTCGTTACGCGAACGGCCCGTGTGTAAGCGCTTACCAGCGTCACCAATCAAAGCGGTTAAACGAGCTTCAACATTCAAGTG
Source organism: uncultured Sutterellaceae bacterium (assembly GCA_947253615.1). Taxonomy (GTDB): domain Bacteria; phylum Pseudomonadota; class Gammaproteobacteria; order Burkholderiales; family Burkholderiaceae_F; genus Sutterella. The sequence continues at coordinate 671 of CAMYAA010000014.1, read as the reverse complement.
AACGTCTTCGAGTTCGAGTTGCCATTCGAACTTGTTGTTCAATATTTCTTCTTTAATTTGAGCCATCCCTTTTTTGATGGCTTCAAGATCTTCGGTGGTTAAAACACCAGAAGCGGCGAGCATAGCCGCATGGGCGAGCGATCCGTTAATGTCAGCAATCGCCATGCGTTTGTCAAAGTCTACACTAGCGGTGTAGCGTAAAACAAAAGCATCAACGGGTTCGGAAAATCGTCCAGACCAAGCTTTCTTTTTGGCATGCAAAGGGTCGTTAGAATTGTCCGAGGTGGTCATTGAAGGCTCCTTAAGTGAAAGAAAACAGTCCCACACGTCATTTTACCGAGGACGTTTTTGAAAAGTTGCTAGATCCCTGAAAAAAAGCGCTTTATAAGATTTAGTACCTAGTTTGCAAATTTTAGAATTTCGTGTACAATTACAACTCTTCGGGGTGTAGCGTAGTCTGGTAGCGCGCCTGCTTTGGGAGCAGGATGTCGGGAGTTCGAATCTCTCCACCCCGACCACCGATTGACTGTCTGCCCGTAGCTCAGTCGGATAGAGCATCTGCCTTCTAAGCAGAGGGTCACAGGTTCGATTCCTGTCGGGCAGGCCATTAATCAATAATGGTGGATGTAGCTCAGTTGGTAGAGTCCCGGATTGTGATTCCGGTTGTCGTG
>CAMYAA010000013.1 GCA_947253615.1 uncultured Sutterellaceae bacterium | reverse complement strand
ACACTGCATATCGTCGGCAGCGTCAGATGTGTATAAGAGACAGGCCAGTACACTGCCAAACACGACCACGTGGTTTGCAACGCTAGGTGAACTCAATAAACACGGCTTTGACCCGGACAATTTCTTTTCGAAAATTGACTTCGTCAATGACGTTTATCCCGATGTTATTTCACGTGTGTTATCCGGGAATGCTGACGCTGCAATTATCCCCACTTGCTTATTGGACAATTTGATCAATGAAGGCTTAGTCGATGCCTCAGAGCTAAAAGTCGTTAACCAAAAAAACGACAACCTATCGAGATGTTTACACTCCACAGAACTTTATCCCGATCTAAGTTTTATGGGATTTGAGTGGACTTCCCCGACTGCAACTCGTCAAATTTTGCTCGCACTATTGACACCCAAACAAGACGGTGGCTTTGAATGGTTGGTCAGCGTTCCTCATCAACATATGGTTGCATTGCTACGAGAATTAAAAATTGGCCCCTTCGCCTACCTGCGCCTGACGACTATTGAGGGATTTATCGCCCGATATAAACAAGAAATACTCTTGGCTGTATTGTTGATTTTTCTACTTTTAATCAATGAACTTCGAGTTCACCGTCTCGTGCGCAAAAGAACAAAAGAATTAAGACTATCTTTAGCTGCTAAAACAAAAATGGAGAATGAGGCACGTCGAATTCGTCTGCAAATGGGTCAACTTGAAAGACGAAACATCGTAAACCAACTATCGGCTATCGTCGCTCACGATATTAAAAATCCATTAGGTGTTATTGTTAATTATGTCGCTGTGCTGAAGTACCTATTACAGCGAGAAACTCAACAGTCATCAGAGGAAATTACGCACGCCATTGAAGGCATTCAAAATGGAGCTCTTCGCATCGGAGAAATTGTTGATAAGGTCCGTCAATATGCCAAAGATAAACAAAAAAGCCACCAACCTTTAAACCTTGTTGACGTTATCCATCGAGCCATTTCTCACCTAAAAGTTACCTTCCCTAGAGAAATTAACATTGAGCTAAATTGCCCTCAAGAAGCGTGGATCTCTGGTGACTCCCTCGAACTAGAACTCTTAATATTTAACTTACTCAAAAACGCTGTTGAAGCCCAAAGTGCTTATAGTGTTGCAAGACTCAACGTCTCTCTTGAATCAACCCGCATATCAGAGGATATTTCTGTTTGGCGCATAACTATCATCAATCAAGGGGACAAACTACCGAAAAACTTCTCTGAAACGCTAAATGCTTTTGGTTCAAGCCGAAAGGCCGAAGGTTTAGGCCTTGGGCTATCCATTGTACAAGCCATAGCAGACAGTCATGGAGCCCGCATACGTTTCGTTCCTAGAGAAAACGGTGGTTTAATTGTTGAGGTTGACTTCGACGCGCTCTCCAAAACTTACAAAAAGGAATATCAGCATGAACCCAGTCGTTAGTATTGTGGATGACGACGCCCTGTTTAGAAACTCGCAGGCCATGTTATTACGTATGGAAGGTTTTGAAGTGCATGAGTTTGAAAGCGCTTCTGCTTTTCTGACCCAAGGTAACCTAGACAAACCCGGTTGTTTAGTCCTTGATGTTCGCATGCCTGGTATGTCAGGCCTGGATCTACAAGTCGAATTAAGAACTCGTCACTGTTTTTTACCCATCATATTTTTAACGGGGCACGGTGACATTACCATGGCGGTTCACACCATGCAGCAAGGCGCCGTTGACTTCCTCACGAAACCAGTTGACCCAAATGTACTGATCGCTACCGTTCGAAAATACGTAAACATTAGTCTTGATGAATACCAAGAGCGACAAGTTCAACAAAAATATCTCAACATATACAATTCCTTAACCCCGCGCGAACAGCAAATTATTCAATTAGTCGCACAAAATATTTCCAATAAACAAATCGCTACTATCCTCAATATTGCAGAACCCACCGTCAAAATGCATCGAGCCAACGCCTTCGGGAAGTTTGAAATCAATAGCGTTCTCGAGGCTTACCAGGTTTTAGAAAAAATTGGGTTACTCAATCAAAAGGGTGAATCATGCTAAGACGAGTTTTCTGTTTACTCCTCGCTAGCGTTTTCACCGCGCCTGCGTTTGCAACCACCATAGGGCAAGATGACAGCACAACGATCCTCCAATCCTCGAAGATCTGGGATGTCATCGTTATTGGAAGCGGATTAGCGGGAATATCAGCCTCGTTATCTGCCCTTGAAGCCGGTGGAAAAAATGTTTTATTAATCGAAAAAACACCATTAATAGGGGGACACAGTTTATTTAGTAGTGGGTCCTTAGCCGCCGTCAGTCCCAAAAGACAAAAACCACAAGGTATTGAGGACAGTGTCGACCTTTTATGGAAAGATTCTTATCAAGTTGGCGGCGAAGAAGCGAGCGAGCCTCATATTAGAAAAATCGGACAGGATTCTGAGGCCGTCTTGGATTGGATGGACGAAAAAGGAATCAAATTCAATCCCCAAATCTTTCAATCTATGGGTGGGTTACATCCGCGATGTATAGCGACACCAGGGGTTATGGCTGGGAAAACCTACGTTCTATCACTCTACAAAGAAGCCAAAAAACTCGGACTACAACGGTTACTATCGACAAAAGCAATAAGCATTGAACCGATCGAATCGCCAGCAACGAATCAACCCATTAGCCGTTGGCAAGTTCTTGTTACTCACAATGGAAAAAATTATCCATTAACGTCTTACTCCGTAATATTAGCGACTGGTGGCTTTACAGATAACGCCCGTATGAGAGAGTCATATCAAGGCAATTATGGGCAAAAAATTCAAGCGTCGACCGCAAGTAGTTTAGGTGATCGTCTTCACGGTGCTCAAGGCGATGGAATCATTATGGCGGCAAAACAAGGAGCCGCTATTGTTGGCATGGAAAACATTCAATCGATGCCGTTATCCGGCGGGCGAATATTAGACTACGTTGGGGCTGACATTTATATCAACAAAAACGGCTTGCGATTTATTAACGAAGACACATCTTGGAAAGCGCTCGAACACGCCCTTTACCAGCAACCTGAACAAATGATGTGGGTCATCACCGACGCCAAGTCACACAAAGGCATTCAGTTCGGCGCCAAGCTTTCCAACGGAACGATTCGAAAGTCAGACTCTATTGAGGATATGGCCCTTGGAATGGATATTAACCCAAGCGTATTAAAGAAAACTCTCCAAGAATACAATAAAGCCGTTCAAAACAAACAAGATCCAAGTTTTGGGAAAAAAGTCTTTACTCAAACCATTGATACTCCTCCTTTTTACTGGGGAAAAGAACGTTTGTACGCGCACATGACCTTGGGAGGCGTCAAAATTGATACTAAGGCACGTGTCCTTGACACCAAAGGTCAAATAATTCCAGGGCTTTACGCCGTCGGGGAAACGACTGGGGGAATTTTTGGCAAAGATCGATTAGGCGGCATGTCGCTGATGGCCTGTTTAGTCTTCGGTAAGGAAGCTGGTAAACAATCGATCCTATATACAAAAAAAATCCAAACACTTAATAGCAAGGAAAAACCCTAACATACATCCCGCGGGATGTATCCGGCACTATGGACATTCTCTGACAATGAAGACAAGAAGTTTTCGCTTCATTAAAAGGAGAGTGAAATGTCTGTAAATACAACTCGTCGTTCCATGCTTAAGGCAGCAGTATCCGCAGCAGTAATGTCCGCTGGCGTTACACAGGCTGGTGTCCTTCAAGATAAAGTCGCAAAGTGGGATGCTACTTACGATGTCGTCGTTATCGGTTCTGGCTTTGCTGGGTTAGCTTGTGCGTTAAAAGCTGGTCGCGCTGGTCTTTCGGTTCTAGTGATCGAAAAAATGGGCGTATTTGGAGGTAACTCCGCCATCTGTGGTGGCAATGTTGCATGCCCTGTCAATCCTGTTCAGAAGGAACAAGGCATTCAAGACAGCAAACAACGTTTCATTGATGACTGCATGCGTGATGGTCTTGGCATCAACCATACCGAGTTGCTTGAAACCATTGTTGACCGCTGTAATGAAACCATCGAAATGGTTCGTGAACTTGGGTGCGAGTTTGTGCCGCACAAAATGCTTTTTGAAGGCGGTCATTCAGTCCCACGCTCCTATGAAATTAAAGCTGGTAGCGGCTCGGGCTATATCAAACCCATGTTAGAGGCCCTTGCAAAGATCCCTAACGTAACGCTCAAAAAACGTTGCAAATTTACTGACTTTGTCGTTAACAAAAAGGGGGACGTGGTTGGTATTGAATGTCGCGATGGTTACCGCTTTGACTCTAAACTTGCTTCTGATGACCTTGAAAACTCCTCTGGCAAGGTGAAATTCTTCCGTGCTCTTGACGGTGTCATGTTAGCCGCAGGCGGTTTTTCTCGAGACATTTGGTTCCGACAAGTACAAGACCCTCGTGTCGTACCCACCACTGATTCTACAAACCAGCCAGGTGCTACTGCAGGTGTGTTATTAAAGGCTTTGGGGATCGGCGCCACCCCGGTCCAATTATGCTGGTTGCAATTCTTACCCTACTGCAATCCTCGCGAAAAAGGATTTGGGGTTTCGGTGAATTTCACCAACCATGCTTGCATGGACTTAGGACTAGTGGTTGACCGTAAAACAGGTCAACGATTTATGGATGAACACGCAGGCCGTAAGATCAAGTCCGACGCTTTATTTAAAGTTATTGGCACCGATGAAAACTACCCAATTGCCGTTTGCGATGAAGCCATCGTTCAGGCTATTAACCCTGCCTTCGTTAAGTTGCCCTTAGAAATGGGCACGATCAAGAAATTCAACACACTGGAAGAATTAGCCGATCACTTTGGTATTAAGAAAGATGCCTTTATTGAACAAGTCAAATTATTCAATACGTTCGTAAAGAATGGGAAAGATGAACAATTTGGGCGTATCTTGAAATTCAATAAAGGGTTGGACGTTTCCAAACCTCCTTTCTATGGCATCGAATGTTGTCCCAAGATCCATCACACGATGGGTGGACTTCTCATTAATCAACAAGCTCAAGTTTTATCCACCAATACACATAAACCCATCAAAGGCTTATACGCTGGTGGCGAAATTACCGGTGGCGTTCATGGGGCTTCACGTCTCGGCACTGTTGCTGTGATTGACGCTTTAACTTTCGGCATGATCGCTGGCGAACAATTAGCAAAATCTCATAAAAAGGCTTAACAGGAAGGTAAGTCATGAAGCAAATTTTTAAAACCACGTTATTGGTCTCAGCTTTAAGCTTAATGACGGGCGCGCTTTATGCAGCACCGCAATTCAAGCAAGGTGAATACACAGCTACCGCACAAGGAATTCACGGCCCTGTGAAGGTCATGGTTCAATTCAGCAAAAACAAGATTGAACACGTAAAGGTCCTTGAACAAAGTGAAACTCAAGGCATCGGCTCCAAGGCCATTGAAGTACTCCCTGAACGTTTCACTAAACTCCAATCCACTCAAGTCGATGGTGTTAGCGGAGCCACTGTTACCTCCAATGCATTAAAGAAAGCAGTCAACGAATGTATTAAGGCCGCTGGCGGCGATCCTGCACAATTAAAACCAATCGTCTTAAAAGTCAAAGCTGAACATAAAAATCTGACCACTGACATGATTGTCGTTGGCGGTGGTGGTTCAGGTATGTCCGCAACCATTCGTGGTCGCATGAATGGCTTACACGTCGTTTTGGTTGAAAAAATGCCCTATATCGGTGGGGCAGCTGCGATCTCGGGCGGTCAAGTTGTTGCTCAAGGTTCTAAGTTACAAAAAGCCTTTGGTTCAACGGAGGATTCTCCAGAATCCATGATCAAAGACTTTTTAGCCAACGGACACAACCTTAACGATCGTGAAAAGTTATCGTTATATGCCCATCAAGTCGGCCCAACGATCGATTGGTTGAATGAAAAAGTCGGCGTCAAGTTTGTTCCTAACGACTTACCTTACTTAGCCGAATACTCTCACAAGCGAGCCTTAGAGTTAGCCGGCGGCGCAAAAACCATGGCTCAACATTTACGTGAAGTGATCGGCAGTAATGGCACTCAGTTATTACTTAACACTCGTGTGAACAAACTCTTAACTGATAAAGCTGGTCGCGTTATTGGGGTTGAAGCCACTGACAGTAACGGCGTCAAATATACGATTAAAGCGAAAGCAACGTTACTGTCTACGGGCGGCTTCGGCAATAACAAGTCCATGTTGTCCGAACCTGTTAAATCTGCCTTGTATTACGGACCTGTATCCTCTACGGGGGATGGGCACCAGATGGCGATGAAGTTGGGCGCGAAAACTCAGTTAATGAAATATGGGAAACGCTACCCCAATGGGATCGAAGTTGCTCCAGGCATTGCTAAATCAACCATTTATGCCAATGTTGGTGCTTTTGATCAATCAGGGATTTTGGTCGACGTCAATGGCAAGCGTTTCGTAAACGAAAAAGCGTCCAACCGTCACATTCTTGATCCAATGATGAAAACGCCAAATCATCAAGCTTATGTAGTGATGGACCAGAAGTCATGGGAAGGTTTCTACAAGCGCTTACCCGAAACTGGTGTTTCACACGAATCTGCCGATGAATATCTGAAGGCTAATGGTTCTAAGACGCCTTTATTTGTGAAAGCTGCAACGCTTGAAGAAGCCGCAAAAATTGCTGGAATTAATGCTGATAATTTAAAAGCAACCGTTGCTCGCTATAACCACTTTGTTCAACAGCAAAAGGACGAAGATTTTGGTCGCCCGACGCAATACATGAAGGCCACAATATCCGATCAGGGTCCTTACTACATTGTTGAACAAAAACCACGTTTTGCGACCACAATGGGTGGGATTATGACCAATCAACACATGCAAGTGATCCGTAAGGACAAGAGTGTCATTCCTGGCCTCTATGCCTCTGGCGAACTCGTTGGCGGTGTCATGGGGGATGACTCTCCCGCAGGTGCTAACGTTGGTTGGGCATTAACCTCTGGGCGATATGCTGCGGACGAAATTACCAAGGCTATCAAGCACAAGTAATCCATTAAATATCTATTTCATATAAAAGGTGGGGCCTGCTCAAAAACGGACAGGCCTCACCTTTTTGATGTCCTCTTATTTGGACAAAACTTATTGAAAAACGACAATGCACTTTGCGTTGTTTGCACTAAGACAAGTTAGTTCGCTTTTTGGAGGATTTGTTTTTTCTGATTTAAAAACTTCAACGTATTAATAAACATCATCATATTAGAGCGCACACTCTTATCGAAAGAATTATGTGCTCGAACAAGACCAACCAGTGATGTAAATTCAGCGAAATCCGTGACTTGAATATACTTTCGAAGCACTTCTTTTCCAGTGTTCTCATCGATGATCAAATACTCAATCGAGGTGTCCGTTGGGAAATTCATCGATTTAGGTGCGTCAACACGCTTAAGCTTGGCCATAATACGAACAGGCGTCTTGCCTTTCGGGTCAAACAAATTAGCCTCTTCCAGCCCTTTCTTCAAAAATTCAGGAATTAAACTTCCCATCTCTTTGGCACGGGGACCGACCAAAAGGAAAAAATCGGGTTTAGCTAACCCCTCGGCTTCCACAGAGACTAAGCGTGCATCAAACGGCTGCTTCACTGGCGTAATCCCCTTTAACGCGAGATCGGGCGGAGGAGCGCAACCGACCAAAAGCGATGCCGACAACATCGCGACCGAGAGCGTTAAAAATTTTTTCAGCGTCGAAAACATAATAAGTCCTTTGATTTTGGGCTTTTAATTATTTATAAGGAAGCCGTCAATCTTACACAAAAGTGTGCCATCGACAATACGAAGAAACCCAAAACGAAAAACTTCTCACCCCTTGCGAGAGTGAGAAGTTCATGATTTAGGTCGAGTGCTTGAAATTACTCAAGATCGTCAGCTTGGCAGCAGCTCGAAAGATTCTCGGCTAACGCTTCGTCCTTGCTTTGATTTTGAGGACGTTCACCTTCGACAACCTTCACGGGACGTTCAGGCTTGGGACCGGGTTCTAACACCGCGATCGATTCCACGTGACCCGTGTGCGGGAACATGTTCATGATCCCCGCTTCACGAACGTGCCAGCCACCTTCATGATGCAAAATCGCACAGTCACGGGCTAACGTCGCCGGATTACAGGACACGTAAACAATGCGCGGAGGACGCTTGTCCGTCGCCGCTAAAACACGTGCCAAGGCCATCGCCCCTTCACGCGGCGGGTCAATTAACACGCGGTCAATGCCACCCATACGTTCCCAGAGCTGATCCCAGTCTTCTTCACACCACGTAAATAAGTTGCGAGCAACGAATTCCGTCTTGTCCGCTAAACCGTTATCGGCCGCACCCGCACGAGCACGAGCCACTAATTGCTCGGAACCTTCAATCCCGATCACCTTTTGCGACTTACGCGCCAAGGGTAACGTAAAGTTCCCTAAACCACAGAAGAAGTCAGCCACATGGTGCTCAGGCTTCAACCCTAACAAGCGCACGGCACGAGAAACCATCGTTTCGTTTAACGCATGGTTAACCTGCGTGAAATCGGTCGGCTTAAATTTAATCGTGACGTCGAATTCAGAGAGCGTCAACCCTAACTTATCGCCGTCTTCCGGGTGATACGGATAAACCGAATCCGGCCCCTTGGGCTGGAACCAAATGTCAAAGTTATATTCCTTACTGAAGGCAATTAACTTATCCATATCGGTGGGGCTCGGCTGTTCCAAAATACGGAACACTAAGGCTGTGTGACCATCACCACCCACAGCAACTTCGATCTGCGGCACACGCTGACGAATCGACAAGGAGGAAATCAAATCACGTAACGGGACTAACATGTCGCTGATGTTTTTCGTCAAGATGTGACACTCTTTCATATCGGCCACATAGGACGAGGTTTTTTCATGGAAGCCAATCAAAACACCACCCTTTTTCGGCACATCACGAACCGTCAAACGCGCACGATGGCGATAGTTCCACGTCGGACCATAAATCGGCGGAATGACATTTTCCGGACGCACTTTACCAATGTGCCAAAGCGTGTCGAGCAATACCTTTTCTTTGTAAGCCACTTGAGAACGGGCTTCTAAATGCTGCATCGCACAGCCACCGCAACTCCCTGGACCATGACCAAAGTTCGGGCAGCGCGGAACCACACGCTGAACGCTTTCACGAAGGATTTCCGTCACGCGCCCTTTTTCAAACGAGGGCTTATTGCGCAAACGTTCATAAGTCACACGTTCACCCGGTAAGGCCCCTTCAATAAAGACCACTTTACCGTCGTTGTGAGCGACCCCACGACCTTCTTGATCTAAACGTTCTACATCAACCGTAAAAAACTCGGGGATTTTCTCTTTGCCACGTCGAGCCATAACATCTCCAATACCAATCGAAGTGCCGAACTTACCAGCACAATCAAAAAAATAAAGGTGAACGCTACACCTGAGCAAATTCACCTTTAGGGGAAAACTAGGTGACGTGAACTTTACCAAAAAATGATTCACGTCACCGTTATTTCGTTCGCAAAATCTTTAACGTTTTGGCAAGAACTTCAACGGATCGACCGGCTGACCTTTTTCACGCACTTCAAAGCGTAACATCGGTTCCTTCGCATCCGAATCACCTAACTCACCAATCTTCTGACCCGCGCGAACACGCTGATTGCGATTCACCGTGATCTTGCTTAAGTGACCATAGGCCGTCACGATCTGCGGGGAGTGACGAATAATGACTAAGTTCCCATAACCCTTAACGCCAGGACCCACGAAAAGTACATCGCCGTCCAAGGCCGCGACAACGATGTCGCCAATCTTGCCACTAATGTTAAGACCCTTCACGTCGTTGGGATATTTCGTAATCACCTTACCCTTCACCGGCCACAATAAACGCGTGCCCGAAGGAACGGGTTCTAAAGGCGGCAACGGCTTGGCCGAAGGCAAATCTTCGGGCTTGGGCGCAGGAGCGGCAACGGGCTTATCTTCGACAACAGAAGCGGGTGCACTCGGTGCTGCCGCAGGCGCACTACTCGCGCTCGAGCTCGAACGGGAAAGCGCCATGGGCGTAGCCTTCACGACACGCACTTCAGGATTAACCGCTGTCTCTTATACACATCTCCGAGCCCACGAGACCGTACTAGATCTCGTA
>CAMYAA010000012.1 GCA_947253615.1 uncultured Sutterellaceae bacterium | reverse complement strand
ATCTAGTACGGTCTCGTGGGCTCGGAGATGTGTATAAGAGACAGGTTAAGGACAAGGTCGAAAACAAGGGTGCTTACTCTGCTGAAAACAAGGTCAATACGTTCGGTATCACGGCCTATGGTCGCTATGCTGTGACGGATTCGATCAAGGTTGACGGTCAGTTAAGCTACTTACATGGCGAAAACAAGATTACCGATAGCGTGGTTGCTATGGATGATGCCAAGGTTGTCAACAAGGCTGTTGACGCCAAGGTTAAGACCAACGCCTTTGTGGCTTCTGTCCGCGGCGGTATGGACTTCGCTGTTAGCTCCTTTACGGTTACGCCGCATATTGGCTTGAACGTGATCTACGCTAAGCAGGGTAGTTTTGACACCAACGTTGATGGCAAGAAGATCACCAACACCTCCGCTAAGGCTTCCACGACGGTTGAATTACCGGTCGGCGTGACGGCTAAGATGGCTATGGATGTGAAGGGCTGGAAGGTTGCTCCTCAGGCTGATCTCTCCATCGCTCCGATCTTCGGTAACCGTAACACCAAGTACACCATCACGGGTGTCTCCGGTGGTACGAGCGAATTCGAAGCTCAGTTCGCTGGCAAGTATGCCGCTACGGCTGGCTTGGGCGTGATGGCTGAAAACAAGGCTGGCGTTTCCGTCGGCGCGTTCTACAACGCTGTCAAGACCAAGAATGGCTTGGATAACCAGATGAAGATTGAAATCCAGAAGGCTTTCTAATTTTCTAGTCTGACTATTCTTTAGTTAGTAACGGGATTGGGTGAAAACTCAGTCCCGTTTTCTATGGGCACTACGCTGAAAAATCTTTTAAGAGAGCACTTCGCCCGATATAATCCATGAAAACCCCTTTCCCTTTCTGCATTGCCTCAGCTTGTTTGGCGCACCTTTCCCCAATGTGATTTTTCACGCTTGGTGAGCTAAACATAGGTTGAATGTAGCGCTTTCCCCAAAGGTCTACGATGGAGCTCAAAAAACTAAATTACCTTCATGTGCAAGTGTTTCTTGCCGTGTATCGACTGCATAAAGCAACACTCGCCGCAACCGAGCTTGGATTGAGTACCGTCGGGATCTCGCGCCAACTCCAGCAGCTCAATGATTTGATGGGGCACCCTTTGTTCATTCGACAGTCTCACGGCTTAATGCCAACCTCGCATGCCGAAGAACTCCTTGAACATTTCTTAGATTTAGAACGCGCGTTTCAACGCATTGATGAACAGTTCTCGACATTCATCCCAAGCCAGGCCGTGGGTAAATTCACCATTCTTACTTATGATGAGTTTGCGTGCGCGGTCCATGAAGTCATTCAAAAGGTCATCACGCCTCAGGCTCCAAAGCTCAAGATTTCTGTGCATATCATGAATTACGACGCGGAGAAGGATCTCGCCGACGGGAAGGTGGATTACGCCGTGGTCTACGAAGGCTTTGATGGGGACAATTTAAAGCACGAGGCTTTTTCTTTCCCGACCGATATTTATCTAATGGCGCGGGACAATCATCCGCTCTTTGAAAAGCCCACTTATACCTCACAAGAACTCTCACGCTATCCGCTCGTGGAAATCGATAATCCTAAGGATGTCGATTGCCCATTGCTCTTTGATATCTGCCGCCAAGACGGACGCAATATGCACATCATGACCGTTACCGAGAGCCTCGCCTCGGCCGTGCACTTGTTGCAAGACACGGAAGCGGTCACGCTCGTTTGCAATCAGTTCACGCGTCATTTCGCCCAAGGTTTAAAGGGCCTTGCTTGTAAACCCCTCCCGGCTGATATTCAGTCACGCGTCAAAGCTATGTGCTCGACCGTGCGACCGATTGGAAACTACGTTGTCTACACGGATAAGCCACGTAGCAAAACGTTTATGTGGGTGAAGGATCAACTCGTCAATGGCTTGAAGCAAGCCTGGGAAGAGGCGAAAAACGAACCCGATTAAAGGGATGTTTTTACCTATGGGTCTTTTCTGAGTCATAGCTAGAACTTAAAGGTTAAGGGTTACCCTAGAAAAATCCACTATGAGGAGCGCTTTGATAGGGCTCCTTTTATTTCCCTAGGAGAAATAGGGGAATAGTGTTATTCCTTAAATGAATACCGCCCCATTTTTGATTTTCATTTTTTGAAAAACGCTTTATAACGATTTTTAAAGGTTAGGGGATCAACTCCGTTCTAATAGGGCAAATTTCAGAATATGAAAGGCGTGAATCACGGATTTTGTTAACGGTTTTTGAGTTGCGCTCGGTCAAGTCTCCCAGCGGTCTTGATGATTCGGTTTTCTAGAATCGAAACTAGGTTTCAGTTTTTGTAAAAGGCGATCCCCAGCGCCTAATTTAACTGAAACCGCTAGACCTCAAGGAGAACATAATGATGAATCGAAGAATAGCGCTTCAAAAGATGGTAGGGGTGACTCTATCGGCAAGCGCTCTTTCTTTTGTTTCGGCCAAAGCGTCTTTGGCTGAAATCCATAAGAAGAATGCCCCCCATTCCGCCATGGTGATTGACTTACGTCGTTGCAATGGTTGCCAAGCCTGTGTGATTAGCTGCGGAAACGAAAACAATAACGTCCCAGATCAGCATCGCACCACGGTGTACCGTGCTGAAGCTCAAGGCCCTCACGGTCCGCTCGTTTTAAACCTGCCCCTCATGTGCAATCACTGTTCGGATCCCGTTTGTACGGCGCATTGTCCGACGGGAGCCACTTATAAGCGTGAAGAAGATGGCACGGTCGTGATTGATTCCACGAAGTGCATTGCCTGCGGTCAATGCGTGAAAGACTGTCCGTATCCCAATGTGCGTTTCTTGAATAAGCGCACCCACAAGGTCGATAAGTGCAATTCCTGTATTCACCGTATGAGCCAAGGACTCTTGCCAATGTGCGTCGAAACCTGTACGGGTGGCGCGCGTTATTTCGGGGATGTAAATGACCCCACGAGCGAAGTGGCTCAACTTCTTGCAAAAGAAAATGCGGTGGTCTTAAACGAGGCTCACCATACGCATCCGAACGTGTTCTATATCGCGCTCACGCCTGAAGAAAGTCAAGCGACCTACAACCTCAAGTTTGAACAAAATTGGCAGAGATAATCATGGAACGACGCAAAGTAATTCAATTAGCCACGTTAGGCATGGCCGGGACGGTCACGTCGGCAAACGCGGCCGAATCGACCCCGAAAACGAAACACACCTCGGACATGAGTCATTTAAGTCCAGGGGCCGTCCCTCCCGAATTCATTTTGAATGAAAAGGGTGAACGAGTTCCGAACCCAGATTTGCGCTTTGCTTTCTCCAAGTGCTACGGGTGCTTTAACGTATGCGGGGCGCGTGTTTGGATCGATAACAAAACGGATACCGTGGTGCGTGTCGCCGGGAATCCTTATGCCCTCACGAATGGTGCTGGCATTCCCGTGAGTACCGACATGGCTCCACAAGCCGTCATTAATGCGCTCTATGAACGCGGCGGTATGGATAAGCGTGCCACCCTTTGCGGGCGTGGTAATGCGGTTATTGATGCCTTTAAAGATAAACATCGCGTCACGACGTGCCTAAAGCGTGTGGGTAAGCGTGGTGAAAATCGTTGGAAGAGCATTTCGTACGAAACCCTTTTGGCGGAAGTCATCGAAGGCGGTGATTTGTTTGGTGAAGGTCATGTGGACGGTTTGCGCGCGATCTATAACAAGAAAGACCCCGCCAATCCCCTTTATCCCGATTTTGGCCCAGGACGCAATCAACTCTTTGTAGGCACCTCGTCCGAACAAGGCATTCGCACGGATTTGATGAGTCGCTTTATTAAGGACGCTTGGGGGACGCCTAACGTTGGTTGCAAAGACTCATACTGTGGTCACCAACAAGTAGCGGGCTGCGCCATGGGGTGCTTTGATGCCGTGGACGAAGGGGCACTGCCTGCAACGGACTACGATCATTGTGAATTTGCGATCTTTATTGGCACGACTCCAGGGTTGAGTGGTGTGGGTTTAAATTCAGGCTCACGTCGTTTGGCCAATGCTCGTACTCGTCAAAACTTTAAGTACGTGGTGGTCGATCCGATCTTACGCTCGGTGACGCCTCAGGCTTCGAGTGACGTTGCGGAATGGATCCCGATTAAGGCCGGTGGCGACACAGCATTACTCTTTGGGATGCTTCAAACGATCATTAATGAAAAGCGTTATAATGAAGCGTATTTGTCAAGTCCTAACCAAGCCGTCGCTCAGAAAAAGGGTGAAGTCAATTACACCAACGCCACGCATTTGGTCGTGAAAGATCCGACGCACCCCTTAAATACGCAGTTCTTAACGGCAGAGGCTGCGGGCTTAGGGGCGGCCGAAGAAAAGGTCGTGATCAGTAAGGCGCATCATGCGTTAGCCAATGCTGCAAAGGCCAACGGCGACGCTGAACTCTTCTTTGATGGGGACGTGGTTTTATCTAACGGTAAGACGGTTCATGTCGTCACGGCCATGGAATTGCTCCGTCGTCGCGTGAACGAAAAGCCCTTGAGCGCCTATGCAAAACGCTCTGGGATTGCTCCTGAAAAGATTGAGTCGCTTGCGAAGGAATTCACTTCGCACGGTCGTAAGGTTTCCATCGAAACCAATACGGCTTGCAATGCGACGGACGGTGGGATCTTTGGCTATACCATGATTCTTTTAGGGACCATGGTAGGCGCGCACAACGCGAAGGGCGGCATGTTCCATATGGGTGGCTGCGGTCTTGATGCGATCTATGAAATTTGGGATGGTCCACTCTTTAAACTCAATGAGTTTGAAAAGACAGAACCTGTAGGTTTCCCTGCAGAACGCTCGGGTAACTATGAAGAAAGTGACGAATACAAGAAGAAAGTCGCTGCAGGTCAAAATCCGTATCCGTCCAATGAACCGTGGAATAGCACCATCGTTCAGGAAAACTCCGGGGAAATGTTGGTGGCTCATGCCAATGCCAATCCGTTCCAATTCAAGGCTTGGATTAATTGGTCGACCAATCCGTTCTATAACTGTGCTGGGTTAGAAAGCCAAGTGAAGGCTTCCGTCGTGGATCCCAAACAGCTGGGTCTCATTATCGGGATCGATCCGTATATCAATGAAACGAACGTGTATGCGGACTATATCGTGCCTGACTTACTTCAGTACGAACAGTGGATGCTCTGCCGTATGTGGGGGAGTGAACTCGTTGGGTCCGTCGCTTGCGTTCCTGTCGTCGAACCCCGTACGGTGAAAAACAAGAAGGGCCAACACGTCTCGATGGAACAATTCATTATCGACGTGAGCAAAGCCTTAGGGTTAGCAGGGTTTGGTGAAAAGGCCTTTAAGGACGCGAAGGGCCAATGGCGTCGTTTGGATGTTCCTGAAGATCTGTATGTGCCGCTCTTTGCTAACGCGGCGCTCTCGGGTGACAAGTTACCAGCGCCTACGAAGGCTGACGTACGCTTCACGAGCGTGGATCGCGTCGCACCGCTCTTTAAATCGCGTCTAACGCCTGAATCGTTTGCCTCCACGATGTATATGTTGACGCGTGGTGGGCGTTTTGAAACGATGGAAACGCGTTACGACGGTGATTTCTTCGTTGAAGACTTGCGTATGGATACGGAGTTCCAGCTCTATAACCAAACGTTAGCGCGTACGAAGGACTCTTACACTGGTGAATGTTGGGACGGTCAACCGATCTGCGATGTGGATCGCTTCTGGGACGGCTCCGCTGTGCGTGATCACTATTCGGAAAAAGATTATCCGTTCGTGTTCACGACGTTTAAGTCCCATTTGCGTAGCCCATACTCGGCAGTCTTACCGCGCGTGACGGCGATTGAAAAGCATAACTTCGTTCAAATGAATGTGCGTGATGCTCAAGCGCTCGGCTTAAAGACGGGGGATAAGGTTCGTGTGGTCACCCCTCGCAATACCTTTATCGAAGGGCCGTTACAGGCCGACGATACGGTTGCTCAGGGCACGGTCGTGGTGCCAACTGGGTATGGTCACACGCAGTTTGGGGCGGCCACGATGGAAGTCGATGGTCAAGTGATTAAGGGGGATAAGGCCCGTGCTGGAGGTATGGCAGTCAATCCCTTCAATATCGTTGACCCGACTCGTAAGGGCGCTAGCCTTTATCGTGATCGTGTCTTTGGCTCGACGGCACGTCATGGGGTGCCCGTGAAGGTCGAAAAAGTGGCCTAACGGATAAAGTGTTCGAGGGACCTTCTACGCGAGGAGGTTCCTAAGAGCTTAAGGGGAGTGCTTGGTGAGACTGAGCGCTCCCCTTTCTATAGGGAGGGACGCAGGTGATCAGAGCCGTCTCGTTTAATGGGGAAGGATTTGACTCGACGTCGCTTAGGGGATCTTATTGACGACAATGCTCAGTTCCCCAGGGAGGATTGATCGGTTATTTTCTCAACCGTTTTATTCATCAATAAAAGGGGATGAGTGTAACCTCATCCCCTCAATGATTCGCTGGTTTTTCAGTTGAAAACTGCGTTATTCAGCGAGCATTTCCTTCAAGACCTTCGCGATCGATTCAATACCGCGAACAATCTTTTCTTCCGGTACCGTCACGAACGAGAAGCGTGCATGATTGGTTTCAGCACCTGCCCCGTAGAAGTGAACGCCTGGCACAAAGCCAACGGGAACATCACTGGCTAACACACGACGAACCAAGTCGGTGGCGTCGATGTGCTTGGGCAAGTTCAACCAAATAAACATGCCGCCGTCCGGACGCGTCCAGGTGACTTCTTCATGCTTGGGCATAAACTTGTCTAAGGAATCAAGCATGACCTTGGCCTTGTTGGCATAAATCTGACGAACCTTCGGTAAGTGTTCTTTCAAGATCCCTTCGCTCAAGAGGCGAGCAGCCACTAACTGAGAGTACGTGCTCGTATGAAGGTCCATGGAGATCTTCAAGTCTAAGAGAGTCTTGATCACGTGAGCTGGCGCAACGATGTAGCCCAAACGTAAGCCTGGCGCCAAAATCTTACTCATCGTCCCTAAGGTCAAGGTGCGTTCTGGCGCATATTGACGGATCGAGGCGCAGGGCGCTTCACCGTAATAGAGTTCACTGTAGGGATTGTCTTCGATTAACCAAAGATCGTATTCACGAGCTTTTTCCGCTAATTTCAAACGACGATCATGGTCTAACGTTAACCCGGTCGGATTCTGGAAGGTCGGCATGACGTAGGCAAAACGAGCACCACGGCAAGATTCCGTCATTTCACAGGGATTCAAACCCTTAGCGTCGGTCGGGAGCGGTTCAACCACAGGCTTGCTCATCTTAAAGGCGTCTAAAGCGCCTAAGTAGGTGGGGCATTCCACCAAGATGCGGGAACCCGGATCGATAAAGGCACGGCCCACTAAGTCCAACGCTTGTTGGGAGCCGGACACAATCATGACTTGGTCAGGGGTGGTCGGAACACCACGGTCGGATTCGTACTTCGCGATCTGTTCACGAAGCTCTAACATCCCTTGGCCAGCCGAGTACTGGAGCGCACGCTTGGCATCGTGTTGGAGGACATAGTCCGCCGCCGCACGGATCTCTTCGCTGGGGAAGCCATCAGGGCTAGGAAGCCCACCCCCAAAACTAATGACCTCAGGACGTGCTGCCAATGCCAAAATTTCACAAATGGGGTTTTCCCCCTTCTTTGCGCCAACTTGGCTGTAAACGGGTTCTGGACAATTGGTACAAGAACGCTTATGGCAGGAGTCGTCTCGTTGGGTCATAGTAGGTCCCTCTTTTGAGAATAAAAAATAAAAACATCCACGCTCACTGGTTGAAAAAGCGTGGGCCTCAAATTTATTCTACGTATCGCCTTCGTCTTTGTAGAGCAGAAAACCTTTGCGTTAACGGGATTTGAACGTTTGATTTCTTTAAATCAGTTCGAGTAGGTTGTTAATACTAGGGAAGGATTATTAGATGAAGGGGGATTTTGAAAGTTTTCCCCTTCCTGAGGTCGAAGACAGCAGAAATTTCGCTGCGGTTTTTTCGGACCTCACTCGGGAGGATGATCACTCCCTGAGGGGATTAGTGGAGAATTGAGGCGTGTCCCCGAGGGTTAAAAAATGGGGAGACTCACTTTTACAAAACGGGGGGAAATCGTAATCGCAAAAAAAGCCAAGCAAACACACCGATGGGCCGGGGTTTGGTTGACTTTCATTGCATGGACTCGAGGCAATTCCAGGTGACTATCATGACAACCGTACAGACCCTACGAATTGACAAAAGAAATTGCCTGTTGTCCTTGCTGTGAAGTATGCCATGAGGGTGCGTCTATAACTGGCCGACTTGAAACGGCACGGTCTCTTGGAATTCCGCTAAGCGCTTTTTCTTTTCGGGCGCGTTGCAATATTGCTGCACGGGGCAGTTTTCGCATTCGGGCTGACGAGCTTTGCAGCAGTAGCGTCCATGGAGCAAAATGTAGTGATGCGCTTCTTTCAGATAAGCTTTCGGGACAACCTTATAGAGCTTATCTTCCACCTCGTCGGGTGTTTTCCCCGGTGCAAACTTCGTGCGATTGCACACACGGAAAATATGGGTATCCACGGCAATGCGCGGCTCACCAAAGGCGACATTTAAAACCACATTGGCGGTCTTGCGACCCACCCCGGGGAGGGCCACCAATTTGTCAAAGTCTTGTGGGACTTCGCCGTTATAGTCGCGATCAAGGATTTCCGAGAGGGCAATCACGTTTTTGGCTTTATTGCGATATAGACCAATCGTTTTAATGTAGGGTTCTAACCCTTCAACGCCTAAGGCCGCAATGGCTTTTGCCGTGTTAGCCACTGGAAAGAGTTTGGCCGTTGCGATATTGACACCTTTGTCCGTGGCTTGGGCGGAGAGTACCACCGCCACTAAGAGTTCAAATGGCGTGGTGTAATTCAATTCACTTTGAGGATTCGGATGCGCTTTGGCCAGTGCGGCCATAAACGCTTCACGATCAGCTTTCTTGACCATGGATTCTGTCTCCTTAGGCGCCTTGACGGGCCTTTTTCATAATCGCCGCAATTAATGCACTCTTGGGCGCCGTGCCCGAGGTGGACGGCTTCGTTGGCGAGGAGGCCTCACTCGAAGTGCTTGTTTGAGGCGTCGGGGTCTTCGTGAGCGTGGGGTGACGCAATTGGTTGAGGCGTTCGTTTTCTTTCACTTCCCAAGCATGACGACGTTCACGCGTTTCATAGAAGAACGTACGAGCGGCTTGGGCTTTTTCATCGTCCCAGCTTTCGCCCGTTTCTTCCCAAACAATACAGTCCATAGGGCACGCCGGTAAGCACAACCCGCAGCCCGTGCAGCGATCCGCGAGTACCGCATGTAAGTGCTTCGGCGCACCAACAATCGCGTCCGTGGGACACGCTTTAATGCACCACGTGCAACCAATACAGGCCTCGGCTTTGATTTTCGCTACAGCAAAGGGCACTTCAGTGCCGTATTCAGGATCGAGGGGAAGATTGGGACGCGACAGTAAAGCGCTTAAACGCTCAATGCCTTTAGCGCCTCCTGGGGCACAACGATTGTGTTGAGCACCATCGCACACGATCTCGCAGGCGTACGATAAACAGCCATCCGTACCGCACTGGCGACATTGCGTTTGCGGTAAGAGGGCATCGACTTTTTCGACGAGTTGACGCTCGACCGGCGTTAACGTCGATAAACGATGCTCAGGAGTGGTATCAATCAGCTTGGACGGGGACATGAAATACTAACTTGGGGAAAAATCGTGGAAAGTAAGGCCACCGAGGGGGTACTCAGGGCCTTACGAGGAACGCCTTGGGTTTACCAGAGGGTTTCGACCAAGAGCTGGCCGGGAGCACCAAAACGCGGTGCGACTAACCCACGGGTTTTGAAAATCTTACGGGCCTCTTTCATACAGTCGGGGTTGCCGCAAAGCATGACGCGAGAGTCTTCGGGATTAAACGTCGTCCCGACAAAGTTCTCTAACGTCCCTTCGGTTAATAAGAGCGGTAAACGCCCTTGAAGTTCAGAAGGTTCACGCGTCGTCGCTCCATAGACGCGACACGTGGGACTCGCTTCACGCGCGAGGACTTTGAGTTCTTCCACTTCTTTTAAGGATCGGGCCCCGACCACTAAGATTTCTTCACGCGACTCTTGATGCGTTTCGTGATTGGTCTTGATGATCGATAAGAAGGGGGCTAAACCCGCACCTGTCGCAATGTACCAAAGGGATTTACCCCCAGGAATGCGCGAGGGTAAGAGGTTCCCTTGAGCTTCGCCTTCTAAAAGCACCGTTTCGCCCACTTTCATTTGCGTGAGAATGGGGGAGACCTGTCTCTTATACACATCTGACGCTGCCGACGATATGCAGTGTGTAGAT
>CAMYAA010000011.1 GCA_947253615.1 uncultured Sutterellaceae bacterium | reverse complement strand
TCCCTATACCGTCATGGGTAAAACCTATACCCCGATGAAGGGTGATTTACCTTATAAAAAACGCGGTATTGCTAGTTGGTACGGTCGTCAGTTCCATAATAAAAAAACGGCAACGGGTGAAGTCTATGACATGCATGAATTTACGGCAGCTCACCCAACATTACCCTTGCCTAGTTATGCTCGCGTCACCAACCTAGACAACGGAAAACAAATCATTGTCCGCGTTAATGATCGTGGGCCGTTCTTACATCATCGTTTAATTGACTTATCTTACGAAGCCGCTAAGACCCTCGGGTATGAGAAGAAAGGCACCGCCCACGTGGAAGTGGAGCGTTTAACGTTTGCACAAATTAAAAAGATTAAAGCGCAAGCTTCCGCACAAGCCATACTACTCAAAGAAGACCTCGTAGTCCCTGAGCCTCCTAAAGCTAAAGCGACTAGCGAAACTACGGTGACCTATGCCTTAAAGCAAGAAGCGCCGAGTCTTAAAGACGTCGAACCCTCCGTGGAACCCAGTGTAAACACGCCTTCTCAGGCTCCTCTGGCGGCCTCACAAGCTCCCCTTATTGTTTCCAATGAGACAATCCCAGAGAGCTCAACGAACCCTGTACCGGAGGATCAATGGCAAACCA
The DNA here is from genome assembly GCA_947253615.1 of uncultured Sutterellaceae bacterium. Taxonomy (GTDB): domain Bacteria; phylum Pseudomonadota; class Gammaproteobacteria; order Burkholderiales; family Burkholderiaceae_F; genus Sutterella. Next base: position 9,704 of record CAMYAA010000011.1, on the reverse strand, counting down.
GTCCTAGAGCTCCGCTGGAACAACCCACGGCGCTTCCCCCAAAGAATACAAAGCCCGATGTGGAAGTGGTTGCTCCTAAGGTCGTCCCTGCTAGTCAAAAGCACTACACTGTTCAATTAGGCTTTTTTGGCTCCGTCGAGCGTGCTAAGAATTTCGCCTCCCATAGTGAAGCCGTCTTAGCCTCTAACGGATTAAATTTACAGACCACCTTAGAACATAATCCTAAAGGCGTTCGTGTGCTTTTAAACATTCACGAAACTGAAAGTGAGGCCCGCGAATTAACGCCAAAAATTAATCAATATCTTGGGATTAATGCCTTCTTATATCGCTGGAAATAATGATGACCCTCACCGACTATATTAAAAATGCCTGGGCAGGCGATACCCTTCTTGCTCTTCAAGCATTTATCAAAATTCCGGCCAAGTCCACGGCCTTTGATCCACAGTGGAAAGCACACGGATATTTGTTAGACGCCTTAGAACAAGCCAAAGCTTGGGGTCAAAAACACTTTCCAGAGGCAGAGTTCTCAATCCATGAGATGGATAACTTAACGCCCGTTTTGTACGTTGATATTCCCGCAACCTCTCAAGAAAGCACCCGACCCGTTTTCTTTTATGGCCATTTTGATAAACAGCCAGAAACCCCTTATCCAGAGTGGGACCCCTGGAATCCCGTCGTCAAAGATGGACAATTATTCGGACGTGGTTCCGTCGACGATGGGTATAGTTTCTACACCACGCTAACCGCCGTTAAAGCTTTAGATCAAGCGGGTATTGAGCGTCCACGCGTCACGGGTTTATTTGAGACGAATGAAGAAAGTGGCGGAGACGATATTGTTAGCTACATCAAGGCCTTTAAGGAAAAAATTGGAAACCCAAGCTTCCTAGGCATTATTGACCTTGGCGCCAATGACTTTAATCACGTGTGGTTAACGCAAAGCCTACGTGGGGCCATGTCACTGACGCTCAAGGTAAAAGTTCTCAATCGAGCAGTTCACTCAGGGATGGCCAGTGGCCTCATTCCGGATTCGTTTCGAATCTTACGATTATTGTTAAATCATATTGAAGATCCCGAAACTGGTCGCATCATACTTCCTGAATTACACGGCGACATTCCTGATGTTTATTTGCAAGAGATGAAAAAACAAGCCAATAACATCAAGGACCTCATTGCTCCTTATCAATGGTGCGATGCTATGGAGCCGAGCACTCAAGATCCTTTAGAAGCGATTAAACGTAATACTTGGGAACCCACCTTAACCGTGGTGGGGGCGCAAGGATTACCCAGTTTAGAAAACGCCAGCGCGTTAATTCGCTCAGAGACGGATTTACGACTTTCATTACGTTTGGCGCCTAATGCCTCGTGTGAAAAGGCTTTTAAAGCCTTGGAAAAAGTGTTAACCACTAATGTTCCCTACCAAGCTCACGTGGAAATCTCCCATGTAGAGTGGGCAGAAGGCTTTATGGCACCGATTCTTTCTGGATCTGTCAAAAACGCGATCGAAAGTGCTGCACAATCGAGCTTCAATACCTCGGTTGAATCCATATTCTGTGGCGCGACCATTGGGGCATTACATCACTTCCAGGAAGTCTTCCCGGAGTCCTACTTCTTAAATACAGGGGCGTTAGCAGCAACGTCCAATGCCCATGCTCCATTTGAGCACCTTTCGCTCACATATGTTGAGAAATTAACGCTATTTTTAGCGAACGTTATTGCAAATTTAGGGAAAAAAGCATGAGACGAGATTGTGTTACCCAAGTCATTGTTGAATGGTCTAATGGCGAATGGGATAACTTTGCGACGCCTATCGAGGCGCAAAATGCCATCAACGCGCTTCTCGATGAATTAGATATTCCCACCCGCGCCTGGTTAGAAGATATGAAAGGCAATAAGAAGTGGGATTACGATATCCTCGAGGATGAGTCCGGACTCATTGTTTTACGAGATTAAGGAATTCAATCATGGATTGTCCGTTATGCCAAATGCCGAAAAATGTCGTTTGGAGCAATCAAAATTTTTATATTGTCGATGGTGGTAACGACCACTTTCCTGCCTATTTGAAGGTCATTAGCCAGCGTCATGTTTTAGAAATGTCGGAGTTAACGGCGCAAGAACGCACGCAATTACTCGACATCCTTTTGACGATTGAAACACTTTACAAAGAAGAATTAAAGCCCGCTAAGGTCAACTGGGCTCAATTTGGTAATGTCGTTAACCATTTACATTGGCACATTATTGCGCGCTGGAAAGATGACTCTCATTACCCCAACAGTGCCTGGGAACCCGCCCTTCGCTCCGTGGATCCAACGTTACTCAAAACGCGTCAGGCACTCATGGAAACGGTTAAAAAACAATTGATTCAAAAACTCAGTGCGTTTTAACCGTTCAAGAACGCTTTAAGAGCCCTATCCCTCGGGACAACTTAGAATTTTTTCGTGAATATGCTTTGCAAACTCTTCAAGTTTGGCATAGTCCGATTCGGTTAAGCGATTAAATATCAAGCGCACCATGGGCTCTTGAAGCGTATTGTTCTTTTTGATCATCAATCGATGAATACTCAAGTAAGCCCCGACTTTTTGAGACCAATCTCGCGCCTCAAACTCATTGGAGAATGTTTTTAAATAGATTGAGTAGTCGGCGCTTTCTGGACTTTTTTCGACTCTAGCTCCAACCAATCCCTTCGTTTCAAAGAAAGCTAAACGTTTCTTTGCTTCCTCTTCCGTGCTATAGGCTCCGGAATACACCCCAAAACTTTCTTCGGGTTCAATTGTTTCTACAAAGATTTTATTTTCCAATCCGAGCTCAACCAACTCCGTATGAAAAGTTGGTAAACGACTTTCTTTAATGGGCCCTAAAACACCACAAACAAAATCACCATGTTCCGCAGGGGCAGCAGTTGAAACAGGAGGAACGGTTTCTTTCGGTGAAGGATTTAAAAGCTCAAGAGGATTCGAGGGTTCTGACGTTTTTTCCGATTTTTGTTCCGTTGGATTCTGGACTACAGGCTCATTCACCGTGGTGAGTTCTGGCGCTTTAAAAGCAAAATTAGCCACTTCAACTTGTTGATGCGGTAATGATGCTAACCCCTCCGTATATTGCTGATTGCCAACGAATAAATAACCTACAAGCCCTAAAGCGGCCAAGGTCAATACAATAGCGGTAAAACGCATTCTTTACTCCACGAGAACAATTACTCAACGCGAGCTTTTGCAGCTAGTCCATGTAAAACCAAGTTATGCCTTAAATTCACATCAGGAATAACTTCTTGAACATAAGGAGCAATCCATTTAGCAGCTCCTCCGGCCAAAATAGTATAGGGATACTGCCCTTCATGAATCATTCGCTCACGCGCTCGGAACAATAAGCCAACCTGACTATCAATAATCCCCGTCATAATGGCTTCGCCGGTATTTTTAGGAAAGGCGTTATACCCCACAAGTTCAGTATTGAGATGAGGAATATCACGCGCCAAGGACATCTTCATCAAACTTGGCCCTGGGGCAATACGTCCACCTTCAAATCGATAGCGGGACTCTCCTTCGTAAACGATCGAATCAACCGTCGTGGCCGTCCCCATATGCGAAACCAATAATGACGATTCGATCCCTAAAGAAGCAGCACCAATTGCCGCATACCATCGATCAGACCCTAAGGCACGATAGTTTTCATAGTGATTCGTAATCACAAAATTTTGGCCAACAAACTCAGGTTGAGCGCTCACCCACTCCCAACTAATCCCATGCTCATTAAAAAATTTCGTCAGGGCAAAAGCAATATTTGGCGCGGCAACTGTACACCCAATAACACGCGTTGGTTTTAAATCCAACCATGTCGCAAAAAGTTCATTTTTAAAATGCGACATCCCACGATGAACGATCGTATGAGGATTATCAGGCTCGGATAACACTGTCCATTTCAACGCGGTATTACCCAAATCAATTAATAAAATAGTCATGCTTTTTCCATCATTACTTTCGTGATTGAACCGCTCAGAATGCTTTGAGTTTTACCGTTACATTCCAGAAGTAACAATCCCTCAGCGTTAATCCCTTGACTACGACCCGTCCAGATTAAATCCTCATGACAAACGTCAATCATCTGACCTTTAAAGACATCATACTCATTCCAGAGCTCAACCATCAATACTGATTCCATAGTCAATGACGCCACCACGGATTTAACACACTTCACCCAAAGCGCTGCCATGGCTTTAGGATCCAATACTGTCTCGTCAGTAAAAAGTCCCGAGCCCAACCAACCTCTGGTTGTTCTCAGGGCCACCGGTAAGAGATTTAATCCGATGCCAATCACCAGATAGGATTGATGATTATGATGAATGCGTTCTAACAAAATACCGCCAGCTTTACCCCCATTCACCCATAAATCATTAGGCCATTTCAGTTTTGCATTAATTCCAAGAGAGCGTAGCGCTTTCGCCAAACCCACTCCCACTAGAATGGAATAAGGACAACCGTCGTTATCCCGCGGTTCACACACCCCGATACTAAACAACAATGAGGGTTGAGGATTAATCCACGGTCGATTTTGCGTTCCTCGACCTTGCGTTTGAGAAAAAACCAATTTCACAACGGGACGTTCATATTGGCCATGACGAATCCATGTTTTAATATCATCGCTCGTAGAGCCCGTTGTTTCGCGAATCAGTAACTCAAAATCGTCCTCAGCAAAGCGTTGCTGGGCTAATTCGACATCGAAAAAATCAGTATAGTGCATCGGTCAACAAGAATCGCAAAACGTTAAAATAGCTTTTACTCAATAAATTCGTACTTTTATGAAAAAGATAAACGCCCTGAAAGCGGTTTTAGGGGCTTTATTGTGCTCTCTCATTATAAGCAAACCAAGTGTTGCTCAAGAGATTCTCTTAATTGACCAACAAAGCCATCAGGTTCTCTTTGCTCAAGATAATGAGAAAGTCATCCCGGCGCATCCCTATCTCTCCCTGTTGAGTGGCTACGTCCTTTATGAGGCACTGGAATCTCAAAATGCGCCCATCTTTACGAAGGCCTCCAAGCTCGATACACAACCTTATCTTCGTAAAGTCGTTGAGGCCGTCAACAATCATAATGATGATGCGCTTCTCGCACTCGCTAAAAAGTTAGGCTGGTCCAAAGAACAATTCGATACTCCACTCACAGAAACCCTTCAGACCCTAGGGATGAAACACACGACGTTGACTTCTCCCCAACAGACGACTCTGACGGATCAAAGTAAGTTACTGAGCCAAATTGTTGTGCGTGCTCCAGCGTTATTGAGCCCGATAAATAATCTTAAAGAGCGTTTGAGTTCTCAAGAAAAACTCCCCTTCTTAGGACAACTCTCAAACATCACAGGTTGGATGACGCCTGTCGAAAAATCTCAAGGTCATTGGGCTGGGTTGTTTTGGATTCAGCCCAAACTCCGAGCATCGGGCAATTCGTTACTGATTCTTCATGAAGACGAAGGAAAGCAAGCGTTTCAATCAGTCGTTAAACAGTCGATTCAAAAGGCTGTCTATGACTATGAAACCTTTAAACTGTATCATTCAGGTCAAACGATTACCCATAGCCAACTCTATATGGGGCAAGAGGATAGTGTCCCGGTTGTGACCCATAATGACATTTGGATTACCGTTCCTAAGGAAGATTTCATTACCGAAGGGAAAGATAAACTTACAATAGAGTTCAAACAAATGTCGCCTATTCTTGCGCCTATTGAGCAGGGAGAATACATTGGTAGTTTGCTCATTTATTATGACCACAAACTACTCAATCAAACGCCTCTTTATGCGGGTCAAACCATTGAAAGAGGGGGCGATTTACGCCAATTAATTGATACTTTTAAACTCATTTTTTAGAAGGTGCATTGTGAGTAACGAAGATAAAAAACAAGAGAACCCCACCTGTACTTGCTCTGAAGCCACTGAAGAAATCATGAAATTTCCCATGGAATTTCCTATTAAAATCATGGGCTTAACGCGTGATGACTATGTAGCGACGTTATGTAACGTTGTTCGTAAACACTACCCAGATTTTGACGATTCCAAGAACACCATTGATTACTCCACGAGTAAAAAATACACCTCTTTAACGGTAACGGTCATTGCCAAGAGTAAAGAAGAGCTTGATGCCCTTTATATGGAATTGACCAAACATCCTTTTGTTAAAGTGGTTTTGTAATGAGCGAAAACGCCATCAAGGTCTCTCGTTTAACGGCCTGGTTAGCGTTTATCCGTCCAAAAACTTGGGGGGTAGCGATTGCCCCCGTTTTGGCATCTTTAACGCTTGCGGTATTTGAGAGTCATCATTTTGATCCAGTCATTGCGTTCTTTACGTTAACCATAGCGCTTTTTATGCAAATCATTACCAATATGGAAAATGATTTGGGCTATACCGAACGTAAAGCCGAGACAGGCAATCGAAAAGGCCTACCTCGTGCCACAACTAATGGTTGGATTTCAATTACTGCTGCTCGATGGGCAATCCGAGGCTGCATTCTGTTAGCCCTACTAAACACACTTTTATTAGTGTATTTTGGTGGCTGGGTATTCTTAGCGATTGGCGTAGCTTCCATCATCGCGGCTTATACCTATATGGGCGGTCCTAAACCTATCGCGTACACCCCGTTTGGTGAAATTACCGTCTTAATATTCTTTGGCTTAACTGCCGTTGTAGGGACGTATTACCTCCAAACGCAGAGTATTAGTATCAATTCTGTGATTTTAGGCATTGCCCTTGGTTCGATTGCCTCTGCTGTTTTAGCCATCAATAACTGGCGAGATAGAGATCATGACGAAAGCATCCAACGTATTACGATGGCTGTCTTTTTTCAAAAGCCGATTTTTCTATTCTTATTACGCTCCATGATCTTCAGTCCATTCATTTTGGTCTTGATCATGATTGCCAATACGATAACGCTTTGGCCCACGCTACTAGTGTTCGTCTCTCTTCCGATCGGTCTTCAAATCTCAAAGGACGTCGTGAAGTACCAACACTATGAACTCAATGGCGTTCTCTTCAAATGCGTAAAGTTGGAGTTAATTTTTTCCGTGTTATTCTCCCTAGGGATGTTAATAGCCATTGGGATGGAATAACCATTCACTCCAGAAAAAGAAAAGGCGAATTATCCTGGTTAAACCCTTGGACAATTCGCCTTTTTTTTAAAACGATATGATCGATTATTTCACCACCGGTTTGACATCATAATCGGCAAATCGATCGCGAATTTCTTGCGCGGACTCTACGGTAAAGCAAAGAACCACGTTCTTTACCCCCGAAATACTGGCAGTCACTTCCGCAATTTTCTTAGCTTCAAGCGGCGTTACCAAACCTAGTAAATACACATTGCCACGTTCCGTCACAACCTTGATCTGCTTGAACGGAATATCTTTCGTAGTTAATAAAATACTACGAACCTTAGTGGCTAGGACCACGTCATCAAGACGTTCCGAGGCTGAACTCGGAGCCATAACGGCCAATTCGTTTTGAACATAACGTAAGTCGGGTTGTGCCTTAGCGATACGTTGGGCCGTATCTTTATCCTGTTCCGAAGCAATTTCACCCGTCAAAAGAACCTTACCGTTATAAGCTGTCACGGTAATGTGTGAATTTTGAAACTTTTCACGTGAAAGGTCATACATCACTTCTTTTTCTAAGACTTCGTCAGTGACAATGCGTCCGGAAGTACGACGATCCGCTGCAATATTCGCGGTTGTTAAAGCAGCGCCTCCCACAATGATTGGAGCACAGCCCGTCGTGAAAACAACCGTTGATAGCATTACAGCAGCCAACACCCCTTTTTTCAGGTAATTCATCCCTTTTCTCTCCCCAAGAAAACTATCGTGATGCATCATGCGTTTGTTCAATTAATTGATTGATCCAAACCCAATATTCATAAAACGTTTTACGTCGAATCCATAATTTATGAGCACGATATCGAATATCCGAGGCTCCGACCCAGTCTTTAATCACTTGATTGACCGTAGACACGTCAGTATCAATGACATAAGAGACGGAACGCGCTCCTAAAATAAACGGAAGTTCCACCCATTCTACACTAGGATTTTTCAGATGAATGAGTTGTTCCGGCCGTTCATCATTGAGTAACAAAAGCAGTAATGCGCCTAAACGTTGAGCAACCGTCCCACTATGATTGGCCAAAACCCCTAAACGGTCACAAAGCGCCGCCACGGATGAATAATTCGAAAGTTCACGATGCCATTCCGGATTCTGGTCCGCAATACGCAATAACAATTCTTTATTCACAACCAACAGTTCTGTATTGGTCAAACAATAATGGCGTCGCGATAAACGATCACGAACGTATAAGTTTTCAAACCCTCCACATAAAGCTCCCTTACTACTCAAACTGAGTAACAACGGTTCTTCACGAATAGGATCAAGCAAAGCTTTAGCCACGACTCCTTGGCGTACAAACATCAGTTTGTCAAAAAAGCCTGGAGAGCTATAAATCTCGTCTCCACGCTTGCGATAAACCGTATGTCCAAGAGCGTTAAGGACCCCCATCATGGATTGGGACAAACGGGGGCTATACCAAGGTTGAATTTTTGTCATGATTTAACATTTTTGTTTATCTTTTTAAGGATAATTTTGTGGATAACTAGTGCGCTTCTTTCTTGATATGTGAATAACTTTTTTGTTTAGCGTTGCGGTCTAAAAGATATGCACAAGTGGTCCAGAATCTTTAACAAGCTTCCCACAAAGTCTTCCTCAGGTTATTCACAACTTAGTTGTTTAGTCTAACTAAAGACGACTGTGGTTATCCACAATTTTTCATTTCCCTACTATTAACTACTACTATAGTAAAAAACTAATAGTAATTACTTGTATGTCATGAAGTGAAAAAATAAAGAAAAAATACCCTTTTGATTAAAAAAGTCCATAAGAGTTCTTCCTTTCTTTTTAATAGTGTTGTGAGTAACCTGTGTGTAACTTGTGGGTAACTAGAGTTAGAGGTTCATTACCCAATTTTTAACGCTGTCATGTAACCGTCATAAGCGGCCAAACTAGCGCCCCAGAGACGATTCTCTTGCTTGACTGAGCCAACACTCGTGAATGGGATATCGTGCTCACTGAGGGCCTCTATGAGCTCTGTACGAGGTTCTAAACCCTCCGCGATGACCACGATTAATTCATCGGGGATTTCAAACCCTTCCGGAATGACGGTTGGATAAGTTTGAATTTTGTCTGACTTATCATCCGTTGATCGTTGGATCATACGGATGTGGTTATTGTCGATATGCTCAATGGTGACGTTGGAAAAGGTTCGAACGCCATTCATACGTAACCAGTCTAATTCGTAATATCGTTTGGAATTGGTTAGTGAAGTTTCAAGCTCTGAAAAAGAGCTTGTCAAAATTAAATAAATACTTCGGTACGAAGTATAGAGTTCAGGAATGACGCCAAGCACACCACCACGATGTTCTTTGGGATTATTAATCCCCCAAGCGTTTAACCATTCTTCCTGGTTATGTGATTTTTTAGAACAGAAAAAGCGGGCCAGGTCTAAAGCTAAGCTACTCGTCCCAATAATGGCAATATGGCGACGTCGACTCCACGTCGAGCTGAGTAAGTCCTCAAAAGTGAAGACGTTAGGACTATCAATCCCAGGAATATCAGGAATGCGTGATTGGGTACCGGTGGCTAATAAATAATCAGCAGCGGGGTATTCTTGCATCAACCAGTCGT